>NZ_JBTOQG010000019.1:0-60214 GCF_055283955.1 Pseudomonas sp. HP_12 | reverse complement strand
GGGGGTTGTTGCTCTTTCTTATTCCCCACTTTTTTTTTTTCGTCCCTTCTTTTGTTCTTTCCGCCTTTCCCGGTTTGGGGCCGCCCCGCTTGTCCGCGGCGGGGCGGGGCCCCGCCCCCCCCCCCCCACTTGCCTGAATCGGGTTTGAATCGCGAAACCCTGATCCCCGCGCATCAAGCGGTCGCTTGTCGCCCACGACTGAACAGCTTGGGCCCAAGCAGATTTACCGTCAGACCCAACATCACAAGCACACCCCCCGCGCATTGCAGCACGCTGAGTCGCTCGCCCAGCACCAACGCTGAGGAACTGAGGCCGACCACCGGCACCAGCAGAGAAAATGGCGCGACCTTGCCCGCTGGATAGCGCGACAGCAGCTTGCTCCAGCTGATGTAGCCGAACAGCGTGGCGACGAAGGCCAGGTAAGCGAGCGACAGCACTGAACTCCATCCCAGATTAAGCAACGAATGCTCAATGAGCGCTGGCCCCTCCAGCCACAGCGACATGGCGAGAAACGGCAGCGGCGGAACGATCGCACCCCAGACCACCAGGGCGACGAGATCGACGTTCCCAAACCGGCGCGTGATGATGTTGCCAAGCGCCCACATCGAGGCCGCGCACAACACCAGCAACACCGCCAGAAGCGGGGTCGCAGCCCCCGTGCCCATGCCGATAAGGGTCAGTCCGCCAGCAGCAATGAGTAAGCCCGCCACGCTATACACGCGTAATTTCTCACCGATGAATATCGCCGCAAACAGCAGCGTGAAGAATGCCTGCGCCTGCAGCAGCAAGGAGGCCAGCCCCGGTGGCATGCCACGGGCCATGCTCTCGAACAGAAAGGCGAACTGACCGAAGGAAATGGTCGCTCCATACGCGAGCAGCCAGAACCAGGGCAACTGCGGACGGCGAATGAAAAACACCGCGGGAATCGCGACCAGCGTGAACCGCATTGCGCCCAGCAACATCGGCGGCAGGCCATCCAGGCCGTATTTGATCACGATGAAATTCAAACCCCACGCAATGATGACCAGCAATGCCAGGCAAAGGTCTTTAAACGGCATAGTGTTCCTTAATAGTTGGCAGGTATTTCGGGGCGATCCCGAGAAGCAATAATCGCCTCACGCTCGCCGCGTTTGCAAACCCATTGGCAGTGTTAAATGAAGAATTAGTTAATTGATTATTTAGCACTTAGCAAACACGCAACCATGATAGCTATAGGCCTGCCTTTCGGCTGGACGTACCTTAAGTAATCGAAAATCCGGCAGACACGCTGATAGCTGGAACGGACCTCAGCATTCCTTTGGAGCTCCGGAGAAACCCATATGCAACTACAAAACTTCAAGATTTCGACCAGAGCGCTGCTCTGCTTTGGTCTGATTACGCTCATTCTGCTAGGCCTTGGCGTGTTCGCCTACTTTCAAATTGATGAAATGCGTACCACTGAACAAAAGCTGGAAACCGACGTGGTGCCCAGCATTCAGGTAATTGACGATATCCAGATCGCCCTGCTGCATACCCGGCTGGAAAGCATACGATCGCTAGCGGTGGCGGGCTCAGACGCACAACGCAAGGTCACCGATAGTATTTTTCAGGACATTGCCATGCTCGAAGACAAGACGGGTTACTACCGAGCACACTTGGTTACTGACGAAGAGGATAACAAGCAGTTTCAGACCGCGAACGGCCTGATGGAGAAATACATAGCTGGCGTCAAAAACATTATTTCGCTGAATAAAACCGACCATCAAAGCGCGCTGGACTATGCCAACAACGAACAGGCGCAGACCGCGACGCAGTATCAGGCAGAGCTCACAAAGCTGCGAGACCTTAATTCACAGAACGCAGTTAACGCCGGGCATCGCGCTGCAGAGGTTTACAGCCACAGCATCATGGTTCTTATCTCGGTTGTTCTGGTTGCATCGGTGCTCACCATAGGCCTGGCGTATGCCCTGACCCGAAGCATCGTAAAGCCGGTTGCCAGCTCATTGACCTTCGCGGAGCAAATCGCGACGGGCGACCTCTCCGGTGTCCTCCCCGTGACGGGGCGAGATGAGGTATCCAGTTTGATGATTGCGCTCAATGTCATGGCCGGCAATTTAAAGACCACGATCACCGAGATATCGGGAGCAGCCGACCAACTGAGCACCGCCTCCGTCGAAATGACATCGATCACCGAAAGCGCAGACCGGACACTTCAAAGACAGAACAGCGAGATCGAACAGGCGGCCACTGCGGTCACCGAAATGAGTGCGGCAGTGGAGGAAGTGGCGAGAAATGCGAACTCAACGTCCGAGGCCGCGAAGTCATCCAGCACATCCGCCGAAGAGGGCAACCGCAGGGTCGTCAACACGGTGACGGCCATGACGAGCCTCGCCGACCTCGTGGACAACTCAGTGGTTCAGGTCAAGGCCCTGGCCAGTCAGGCGGACGATATTACAAAAGTGCTGAGCGTCATCAGGGCCATTGCCGAGCAGACAAACCTGCTCGCGTTGAACGCAGCGATTGAGGCGGCGCGCGCCGGGGAACAGGGACGAGGATTCGCTGTGGTGGCAGACGAGGTTCGAGCACTGGCGCACCGGACCCAACTGTCCACGCAGGAAATCGAGCAGATGATCACCAAGGTCCAGTCAGGGTCTGCCGCTGCCGTGGAGTCCATGGACAAAAGCAGGCAGGAGGTTTACAGCACGCTGACCTCTGCGAAAGACGCCGGCTCGTCCCTGCGCCTGATCACCGATGCGGTCCTGGAAATCAATGAACGAAATATGCAGATTGCGACGGCGTCGGAGGAGCAAGCCCATGTTGCCCGCGATGTGGACAGAAACCTGGTGAGCATTCGGGATCTGGCAATGCAGAGCACCGAAGGCGCGAGACAGACACTGGAAGCAAGCAACGAGCTGTCGAAGCTGGCGGTCCGGCTCAATGACATGGTCGGCAAGTTCCGGCTTTAGCCCACCGCGGCCCTGACATCCGGACTTCAGGGCCCATCGCCAACCAAACCCCGGAAACGAAAAAGCCCCGCATATGCAGGGCTTTTTACTGTGTTTGGCGGGGAACTAGGGATTCGAACCCTAGAAACGCTATTAACGTTCGCCGGTTTTCAAGACCGGTGCATTCAACCACTCTGCCAATTCCCCGAAGCATCTGGCGTCGGAAGTTTTTCACCCCTCCGTCGCTTTGCGGGCGCCATAATACCGTAATGAAACAAGCTGTCAAACTCTCCGGCTAGCGCGCTGCCTCGCCTCTGTTATGATCTTTGCAACTTGAGGTTTCAAACCCTTCGTTTTCACCATCAGGAGTAGCGCCATGCGCGAACAGGATTACGCAGTCAACAACCGCGTGCAGGTCGAGCAGCTAGAGGTTAGCCGCGTCCTGCGCAACACGTACGGCCTTCTGGCCCTCACCCTCGCCTTCAGCGGCGTCATGGCGTTCGTTGCACAACAGATGAACGTGCGTTACCCGAACGTCTTCGTCGTACTAATCGGCTTCTACGGTCTGTTCTTCCTGACCAACAAATTGCGCGATTCGGCGTGGGGTCTGGTCTCGGCGTTCGCGCTGACGGGCTTCATGGGGTTCATCCTCGGCCCGATCCTCAACCGTTACATCGGCATGCAGGGCGGCGCTGAAGTCGTTGCTTCCGCGTTTGCGATGACGGCACTGGTCTTCGGTGGTCTGTCGGCCTACGTGCTGATCACCCGCAAGGACATGAGCTTCCTCGGCGGCTTCATCACCGCAGGCTTCTTCGTGTTGCTCGGGGCCGTGGTGGCCAGCATGTTCTTCCAGATCAGCGGCCTGCAACTGGCGATCAGCGCCGGCTTCGTGCTGTTCTCGTCGGTCTGCATTCTGTTTCAGACCAGCGCGATCATCCACGGCGGTGAGCGCAACTACATCATGGCGACCATCAGCCTGTATGTATCGATCTACAACCTGTTCATCAGCCTGTTGCAGATCTTCGGCATCATGGGCAGCAAAGACTGATCAGTTTGCCCGCTTAAACAAAAAGCCCGCTTCGGCGGGCTTTTTGCTGTCCGGCGTTCATGAATTCTTTATCATTGCGCCCATGTTCCCTGCCAGCGCCCCACCGAGCCGCCCATGAAGTTCGCCATCGCCCTGCATTCGCCCGCCCACGCGCCCTCCTCACGGCGTGCGCTGCTGTTCGCCAAAGCCGCATTGGCCCAGGGCCATGAAATCGTCCGCCTGTTCTTTTATCAGGACGGCGTACACAGCGCGTCCGGCAATGTCGTGTCGCCTCAGGACGAGTCGGACACTGCCGCGCAATGGCGTGATTTCGTCACCACCCACCAGCTTGATGGCGTGGTCTGCATCGCAGCGGCCCTGCGCCGGGGCTTATTGAATGGCGAAGAAGCGGAACGCTATTCGCGACCTGCGGCGAACCTTGCTGCACCGTGGGAATTGTCGGGGCTGGGTCAGTTGCACGACGCGGTCCAGGCGGCCGACCGTTTGATTTGTTTCGGAGGGCCGTGACGTGGCGAAGTCATTGTTGATCATCAGCCGTCAGGCGCCATGGTCCGGTCCGGATGCCCGCGAGGCATTGGACATTGCCCTGGCCGGCGGCGCGTTCGATCTGCCGGTCGCCCTGCTGTTCATGGACGACGGCGTGTTTCAGCTGGCGACGGCGCAGAACCCCAGCCAGGTGCAGCAGAAAGACCTGACCGCCAACCTGCAAGCGTTGTCGATGTTCGGTGTGGAAGACCTGTTCGCCTGCGGCACCAGCCTGAATCAGCGTGGGATGCAGCCAACCGGCTTGAGCGTCGAACCCCTTCAGGTACTGGATGACCCGCAAATCGCTGGGCTCATTGACCGTTACGACCAGGTGATCACAATCTGATGGCTACCCTGCACGTACTCTCTCACTCCCCTTTTACCGATTCGCGCCTGAGCAGTTGCCTGCGCGTGCTCGGCAGTCAAGACGCGATCCTTTTGTGCGGCGACGCAACCTATGCACTGCGCGAAGACACCGCTACCGCCGAGGCACTGAGCGCGAAAACGGGCAGCCTGAAACTGTTCGTGCTCGATGAAGACGCCACCGCTCGAAACATCGCGCTGCCTGACTGGGCCCAAGGCGTCGACTACGCCGGCTTCGTGGCGCTCTCGGTGCAATACGACAAGGTCAACACGTGGCTATGAAACAGCTCATCGTCGACGGGCGCAGCATCGCGCTGGACAAAGACGGCTATCTTGAGGACCTCCACGACTGGTCCAGTGAAGTCGCCGAAGCCCTGGCCCTTGAAGAGGACATCGCCCTTACTCCCGATCACTGGGAAATTCTCGAACTGCTGCGTGCGTTCTACGCGGAGTTTCAGCTGTCCCCGGCCACACGGCCGCTGGTCAAGTACACCGCGCTGAAACTGGGCGCCGACAAGGGCAACAGCTTGCACCTGAATCGTCTGTTCAACGGCACTCCCGCCAAACTTGCCGCCAAGCTGGCGGGCCTGCCCAAGCCGACCAATTGCCTATGACCGACTTCACTCCCCTCGTCATCGAAACCCCTGCCGAGCATCCGTTCGCGCCCTTCGTGCGTATTCTCGGCAAGGGCAAGCGTGGTGCGCGCAACATGACCCGCGCCGAAGCGCGGGAAGCCATGGGCATGGTGCTCGATGAAAAAGTCGAAGACACCCAGCTCGGCGCATTCCTGATGTTGCTTCGGCACAAGGAAGAGAGCCCGGATGAGCTCGCGGGTTTCACCGAAGCGGTGCGCGAGCGGCTGCATGCGCCGGAACTGAAGGTCGATATCGACTGGCCCACGTATGCCGGCAAAAAGCGTCATCTGCCGTGGTACCTGCTGGCCGCCAAGTGCCTGGCACAGAACGGCGTGCGCGTATTGATGCACGGCGGCGGCGCCCACACCGGCGGCCGCCTATACAGCGAGCAGTTGCTGGAGCTGTTGGGCATTCCGCTGTGCCGCAACTGGCAGGCGGTGGGTGAAGCGCTGGAGCAGCAGAACATTGCGTTCTTCCCCCTCGGCGACTGGGCGCCGCAGCTGCAGCGCATGATCGATCTGCGCAACACGCTAGGGCTGCGCTCGCCGATCCATTCCCTGGCGCGCATCCTCAATCCGCTGGGTGCCCGCTGCGGGCTGCAGAGTATTTTCCATCCGGGCTATCAGGGCGTGCATCGCGACGCCAGCAGCCTGCTCGGCGACCACGCCATCGTGATCAAGGGCGACGGCGGTGAAGTCGAGATCAATCCCGACACCATCAGCCACTTGTATGGCACGACTGACGGTCAGCCGTGGGACGAGGAATGGCCGGCGTTGTCGGACCGTCGCCACGTGAAGCCGGCCACCCTCGATCCGCAGCATCTGCTCGCGATCTGGAAAGGCGACATCGAGGACAGTTACCCGCAACTGGCGCTGATCGCCACCATGGCGCTGGCACTGCGAGGCCTCGGGATGCCGCGAACTGAAGCCTTCGCGCAGGCCGAGCAGTATTGGGCGAACCGAAACAGATCGATTTAGCCGATAGCTACCCCCCAGTCTTTGCGTTATTCGTTCGAACGATTGCCTTTAGACTGATCTCCAACGTACTTCGGTACAGCTCACTTTGGAGTCAGACATGGGCCTTCTCGTTGAAGGACGCTGGCAAGACCAGTGGTACGAAAGCAGCAAAGATGGCGCTTTTCAGCGCGAGCAAGCCAAGCGCCGGAATTGGGTCACCAGCGATGGTCGGCCCGGCCCGTCCGGTGAAGGCGGCTTCAAGGCGGAAGCCGGTCGCTACCATTTGTACGTTTCTCTTGCCTGCCCGTGGGCCCATCGGACGCTGATCGTCCGTAAGCTCAAGGGCCTGGAAAGTCTGATCGACGTCTCCGTGGTCAGTTGGCTGATGCGCGAGAACGGCTGGACGTTCGACAAGCAGAAAGGGTCTACCGGCGACGCGCTGGATGGCCATACCTTCATGTACCAGCGCTACCTGGCCGACACCGCCGACTACACCGGCCGGGTGACCGTGCCGGTGCTGTGGGACAAACAACTGAATCGCATCGTCAGCAATGAATCGTCGGAAATCATCCGGATGTTCAATTCGGCGTTCGACGACCTGACCGGCAATCATCTGGATCTCTATCCAGAGCCGCTGCGCAACGAGATCGACCGGCTGAACGACCGAATTTATCCGGCCGTGAACAACGGTGTTTACCGCGCCGGTTTCGCCACGTCACAAGGTGCGTACGAAGAGGCCTTCGATGAAGTGTTTGCCGAGCTCGATGCGCTGGAAAGCCTGCTCAGCGAGAAACGATACCTGGCGGGTGAATACCTGACCGAAGCGGACGTGCGCTTGTTCACCACGCTGATTCGCTTTGACGCGGTGTATCACGGACACTTCAAGTGCAACCTGCGGCGCATTGCCGACTACCCGAACCTGAGCAACTGGGTGCGCGAGATGTACCAGCTGCCGGGCGTGGCCGAGACAGTGGATTTCGTGCACATCAAGCATCACTACTACGCAAGCCACGCCACCATCAACCCGACCGGCATCGTGCCAAAAGGCCCGCAGCAGGACTTTAGCGGCGAGCATGATCGCGGGCGTTTGAGCGGAAAAGGGATCTTGCACAACGACTGATGGGTTTCAGTTAAAGACCTGAAACCCGTCACCCGGCGCATGATCATTGTGGGAGCGAGCTTGCTCGCGAATAGGCCAGTGCATCCGCAAAATTTTCAGCGGCTGGAAGGCAGTCTTCGTGAGCAAGCTCACTCCCACAAGAATTGTGTAGCTCTCGCAAAGCCAGGCAGGCGCATGTCGTGATCAAACGCTCGCCTGCGCCCCTTCGAACCACGCCAGTTTTTCCCGCAACTTCACCACTTCGCCCACAATCACCAGGGTCGGCGCATGAACCTCATGCTCCGCGACCAGTTGCGGCAGATTGGCCAGTGTGCCGGTGAAGACGCGCTGGTTGACTGTGGTGCCCTGCTGAATCAGCGCCGCAGGGGTGTCGGCCGAGCGACCGTGCTTGATCAGCTGTTCGCAAATGACCGGCAGCCCGATCAGGCCCATGTAGAGCACCAAGGTCTGGGATGGCGAAACCAGATCCTTCCATGGCAGGTCGGTAGAGCCGTTCTTCAGGTGGCCGGTCACGAAACGCACGGACTGCGCGTGGTCGCGATGGGTCAGCGGAATGCCGGCGTAGGCCGCGCAACCACTGGCCGCCGTGATGCCCGGCACGACCTGGAAGGGAATGCCGTGAGCCGCCAGTTCCTCGATTTCCTCGCCGCCACGGCCGAAGATGAACGGATCACCGCCCTTCAGTCGCACCACGCGTTTGCCCTGCTTGGCCAGATCCACCAGTTGCTGGTTGATCTGATCCTGGGGCAAGGCGTGATCGGCGCGCTGCTTGCCCACGTAGACGCGGTCAGCGTCGCGGCGGCACAGATCCAGAATCGCCGGTGCTACCAGGCGGTCGTACAGAACGACATCCGCCTGCTGCATCAAACGCAGCGCGCGGAAGGTCAGCAGATCAGGATCGCCCGGCCCCGCGCCCACGAGGTACACCTCGCCGGTGGTGGCCGGCGCATCGCCGTCAATCTTTGCCTGCAACAGCCGCTCTGCTTCGGCGCCCTGCCCGGCCAGTTGCCGGTCAGCGATGGGCCCCTGAAATACATCCTCCCAGAACGCC
Organism: Pseudomonas sp. HP_12; assembly: GCF_055283955.1. Lineage (NCBI taxonomy): Bacteria > Pseudomonadati > Pseudomonadota > Gammaproteobacteria > Pseudomonadales > Pseudomonadaceae > Pseudomonas > Pseudomonas sp. HP_12. The sequence goes on along the minus strand of NZ_JBTOQG010000019.1, from coordinate 51,592 downwards.
CGGCGCTGCTGAACGTTGGGAAACAGCCCTTTCACCTGATGCCGGAAGCGCGCGGCCAGACCGGCCAGATGCCCGTACGTCGGTGGAATCCAGGTTTCCAGCTTGGCGCGGATCAGCCGTGCCAGCACCGGCGCATCGCCACCGCTGGATACCGCGATCACCAGCGGCGACCGATCAACGATGGCCGGGAAGATCACGCTGCACAGCGCAGGCGCATCCACCACGTTAACCGGCACACCGCGCTGGCGGGCATCGGCTGACACCTGCGCATTGAGCGGCTCGTCGTCGGTGGCGGCGATGATCAGCACGCAACCATTGAGGTCCGACTCGGTGTAGCCGCGCAGAATCTCTTCGCCGCCGCTGCGCTCGATCAGCTCGCGCACCTCCGCTCCGATCTCGGGGGCAACCACGCGCAGCACCGCCCCGGAGTCGGCCAGCAGGCGAGACTTGCGCAAGGCAATCTCGCCGCCGCCCACCACCAGCACCCGAGCGCCCCGAAGGTTATGGAACAGCGGCAGAAATTCCATTTAGCCGATCACCTCGATGCCGCCCATCCAGGGCTTGAGGACGTCCGGCACGCGGATCGAGCCGTCGGCCTGCTGGTAGTTTTCCAGCACCGCCACCAGCGTACGACCCACTGCGAGACCCGAACCGTTCAGCGTGTGAACCAGTTCCGGCTTGCCGGTTTCCGGGTTGCGCCAGCGCGCCTGCATGCGACGCGCCTGGAAATCGCCGCAGTTGGAGCACGACGAGATTTCACGGTATTTGTCCTGACTCGGAATCCACACTTCCAGGTCGTAGGTTTTCACTGCGCTGAAACCCATGTCGCCGGTGCACAGCGCCAGCACGCGATACGGCAATTCGAGCAGTTGCAGAACGCGTTCGGCGTGACCGGTAAGGCTCTCAAGCGCTTCCATGGATTTTTCCGGCTCGACGATCTGCACCATCTCAACCTTGTCGAACTGGTGCTGACGGATCATGCCGCGGGTATCACGGCCCGACGCGCCGGCTTCGCTGCGGAAGCACGGGGTGTGGGCGACGAACTTCAACGGCAGCTGCTTGGCGTCGATGATTTCCCCGGAGACGATGTTGGTCAGCGACACTTCGGCGGTCGGGATCAGGTACAGATCGGCCTCGCCTTCGCGGGAGATCTTGAACAGGTCTTCTTCGAATTTCGGCAGCTGGCCGGTGCCCTGCAACGCAGGCGCCTGGACCAGATACGGCGTGTAGGTCTCTTCGTAACCATGCTCGTTGATGTGCAGCGTGATCATGAATTGCGCCAGCGCACGGTGCAGGCGCGCAATCGGGCCCCGCAACAACGCGAAACGGGCGCCGGACAGCTTGGCGGCGGTTTCGAAATCCAGCCAGCCGAACTTCTCGCCCAGGGCAACGTGGTCCTGAACCGCGAAATCGAACGACGCCGGCGTGCCCCATGTGCGCACTTCGACGTTCTCTTCCTCATCAGCGCCCACCGGCACCGATTCGTGGGGCAGGTTCGGCATGCTCAGGGCCATGGCGTCGAGCTCGGACTGGATGGCGTCCAGCTCTTTCTTGCCGGTGCTCAGCTCTTCGGCCATGCGATCGATGTCGGCCATCAGCGGCGCGATGTCTTCGCCGCGCTGCTTGGCCTGGCCGATGGATTTGGAACGGGCGTTACGCTCGGCCTGAAGCTGTTCGGTGCGGGTCTGCACCGTCTTGCGCTGGGCTTCCAGCGCTTCGATGCGGGCCACGTCCAGTGTGTAGCCACGGGAAGCCAGGCGATCCGCTACGTCCTGAAGTTGAGTACGCAGCAGTTTGGAGTCGAGCATATCGGTCTCTCGTATATTAAATTCGGGTCAAAGACAGGCCGGCCCATGTTGCGAGCAGCCCGCCCAGTACGCTGATGAGGGCGTAACCAATGGCCAGAGGAGCCTGGCCGCTTTCAAGCAGGCGAATCGTGTCCAGTGAAAAAGACGAAAAGGTCGTCAAGCCTCCAAGGACTCCCACCATCAATCCGGCGCGCACTTCGATCGGGACTTCCGGGCGAATCAGAAACAGCCCGTAGAGCAGACCGATCAGCAGGCAGCCCACCAGATTCACGGCGAGCGTCGCCGTGTAGAAGTAGCGCGGCCAGTTCGCGGCCACGACGTTAGCCGTGGCGAAACGCAGTAATGTACCAGCCACGCCACCGGCGGACACGGCAAGAATCAACTGAATCACTATTTTCTCCGTTGACGAGGGCTGGCGCGGTCGAGCGCCGACAGGTGTTTGAGTTTTTCGCCGATCTTCAGCTCAAGGCCTCGGGGCACAGGCTGATAATACTGGCGCGGTTCGAGTTCGTCGGGGAAGTAGTCTTCACCCGCCGCGTAAGCGTCCGGTTCATCATGGGCGTAGCGGTATTCTTCGCCGTAGCCGAGCTGTTTCATCAATTTGGTCGGTGCGTTGCGCAGGTGCAGCGGCACTTCCAGCGAACCGTGCTCGGTGGCTTCGCGCATGGCCATTTTGAAACCCATGTACACGGCGTTGCTCTTCGGCGCACAGGCAAGGTACACAATGGCCTGGGCCACGGCCAGTTCGCCTTCCGGACTGCCGAGGCGTTCCTGCACATCCCACGCCGACATGCACAGCGGCAAGGCGCGCGGATCGGCGTTACCGATGTCTTCGCTGGCCATGCGCACCACGCGCCGCGCCAGATACAGCGGATCACAGCCGCCGTCGATCATCCGCGCGAACCAGTACAACGCGGCATCGGGGTTGGAGCCGCGAATGGATTTGTGCAGCGCGGAAATCTGGTCGTAGAATGCTTCGCCGCCCTTGTCGAAACGGCGACGGCTGTCACCGAGCAGGCTTTGCAGCAATTCGGGATCGATTTCGCTGCCGTCTTCCGCCAGATCAGACGCATTTTCCAGCAGATTGAGCATCCGTCGACCGTCGCCATCCGCTGCGGCCAGAAGCGTCGTGAACGCCTCGTCGCCCAGCGTCAGATGCCGATTGCCCAACCCGCGCTCTTCGGTCAGCGCGCGGTTGACCAACTGACGCAACGCCCCTTCGTCCAGGCTCTTGAGCACATAGACCCGGGCGCGGGAGAGCAGCGCGTTATTCAGTTCGAATGACGGGTTTTCAGTGGTGGCGCCGATGAAGATCAGCGTGCCGTCTTCCACGTAGGGCAGAAACGCATCCTGCTGCGACTTGTTGAAGCGGTGCACTTCGTCGACGAACAGAATGGTCCGGCGGCCGTACTGACCCGCCTGCTGCTTGGCGATCTCTACGGCCTGCCGGATCTCTTTGACCCCCGCCAGCACCGCCGACACCGTTTCAAAATGCGCGTCGGAGACTTTCGCCAGCAACCGCGCCAGCGTGGTTTTGCCCACGCCGGGCGGTCCCCAGAAAATCATTGAATGCAGCGCGCCCTGCTCCAGCGCTTCACGCAGTGGCTTGCCGTGGGCGAGCAGGTGCTGCTGGCCGACGTACTCGTCCAGATTGGTCGCTCGCAGGCGGGCGGCCAACGGTTGCGCGATCGGTTCAGTGCTGAACAGGTCCATGAAACAGGCGAACCCCTCTTATTCCTGAATGACGTCAGCGCCTTTCGGGATCTGGAACTGGAATTTGCTCGCCGCGACAGGCTCGTTGGCCTTGACGCCGGTGAACAGGATATTGGTGCGCTGGCCGACGCTGTCGATCAGTTGCATGTCGTTGATCATGCCGTTGCGAAACGACAGGCGCAGGCTGTCGAACAGCGTGTCCTTGGATTTAGGCTTGAGCACGAAGTCGATCACGCCACCCGCTTCCTTGGCAGTGATGTCGAAGCTTTCGCTGATTTTTGATACATCGCCGGACAGCAGCAGTGCTGGGGTCTGGGTCAGACGCTGGTCGAGGGTCTTGATGGTGACCTGCTCCAGGTCAGGGTCCCACAGGGAAACCTTCTTGCCGTCGGAGACCATCGTTTGCTCCTGCGGCGGGTCGGTGTGCCAGTAGAACAGGCCCGGGCGCTGCAAGGTCATCTCGCCGGCGGTTTCCTGCAACTGGGTGCCGCCACCGTCGAGGGTGAGCTGGGAGAAACGCCCGCTCAAGGTTTTCGAGTTTTCCAGCAGTTGGGTCAGGCGCGCCACGTCCTTGCTGTCGGCGTGGGCCGAGACAGCGGAAAAAGCCAGTGCAGATACCAACAGCATGCGGATAAGACGCATGGGATTCCTCTTTGAGTGTGGTTGAAGCCGGGCGCCGCCGCGGTGGCGACGCCCGGTAACGCATGACCGGGAAGTGTCAGTCACGCACAGGGGCTGGCGCAATCACTTCGCGCGAGCCGTTGGTGTTCATCGGCGTCACGACGCCCGCGTTTTCCATGGTTTCGATCATCCGCGCGGCGCGGTTGTAGCCAATCTTCAGCTTGCGCTGCACCGCAGAGATCGACGCACGACGGCTTTCCAGCACGAACTTCACGGCTTCGTCGTACAGCGCATCGCTTTCGCTGTCTTCGCCATCACCGCCGCCACCGCCACCGTCGAAGCCGCTGCCCGGCTCTTCGACGCCGGCCAGGATGTCATCGTTGTAGTTCGGCGTGCCGCGCAGCTTCCACGCCTCGACCACGCGGTGAACCTCCTCGTCCGACACAAACGCGCCGTGCACACGAATCGGCAGGCTGGTGCCCGGCGGCATGTAGAGCATGTCGCCGTGACCGAGCAGTTGTTCGGCGCCGCCCTGATCGATGATGGTCCGGGAGTCGATCTTGCTCGATACCTGGAACGCCATGCGCGTCGGGATATTCGCCTTGATCAGGCCGGTGATCACGTCCACCGACGGACGCTGGGTCGCGAGGATCAAGTGGATACCTGCCGCTCGGGCCTTCTGGGCGATACGGGCGATGAGTTCTTCGACCTTCTTGCCGACGATCATCATCATGTCGGCGAACTCGTCCACCACCACAACAATGGTCGGCAGCTTGGTCAGCAGCGGCGCTTCGTCGTGAATGCTTTCGCGGTGATACAGCGGGTCGGACAGCGGCGTGCCAGCCTCTTCCGCTTCGCGCACCTTCTGGTTGAAGCCCGACAGGTTACGCACGCCCATCTTGGCCATCAGTTTGTAGCGGCGTTCCATTTCAGCCACCGACCAGCGCAAGGCGTTGGCGGCGTCTTTCATGTCGGTCACCACCGGGCACAGCAAATGCGGGATGCCTTCGTAGATCGACAGCTCGAGCATTTTCGGGTCGATCATGATCAGCTTGGCGTCTTCCGGACCGGACTTGAACAGGATCGACAGGATCATCGCGTTCACGCCCACCGACTTACCGGAACCGGTGGTACCGGCGACCAGCAGGTGCGGCATCTTGGCGAGGTCGGTAATGACCGGCTTGCCGCCGATGTCGTGACCCAGCGCCAGGGTGACCGGTGATTTCGCATCGTCGTATTCCGGCGTCGAGAGGACCTCGGAGAAACGCACGATCTGGCGATCTTCGTTGGGGATTTCGATACCGACGGTGGTCTTGCCGGGAATGACCTCGACCACACGGACGCTGGTCACTGCAAGGGAGCGCGCCAGGTCTTTCGCCAGGTTCGAAATACGGCTGACTTTCACGCCGGCAGCCGGCTGGATCTCGTAACGGGTAATCACCGGGCCGGGGTGAATCGAGTCCACGGTGACTTCGACGCCGAATTCCTTGAGCTTGATCTCCAGCAGATGACCCACCGCTGCCAGGGATTCAGGCGAATAGTTGAGCTGCTTTTTCTCTGCCGGGTCGAGGATCGAGATCGGCGGCAGGGTGCCTTCCACGGCGCTGTCGACGAACAACGGCGCCTGTTTCTCTTTCTGGACGCGCTTGCTCGGCTCCGGTGCCCGTGGAGGTGCCGGCGCAATGACGGCGGGCACGTGCTTCTCGCGGGCGGCCATGTGCTCGGTCAACGCCTGTTCGCGCTCGATCAGGCGTTCCTTGGCTTTGGCCTGCTCCCGTCGATCCGGGGCAACCGGCGCGACCACTTCGTCGACACGCATGTCGACTTCACGCAGCTGAGCCACCATCTGCTTGCGTTCGTTGCGGGCGGTCCACCAGCGATTGAGCGAGCCCGTGAACAGTTCGATCAGGTCCAGGGTGATCTTGCCGGTGTTGTCCATGACCTTGAACCAGGACAGATCGGTGAACACGGTCAGACCGAACAAAAACAAGGCGATGAACAGCAGCGTGCTGCCCTGAACATTCAGCGCGCGCTTGGCCAGATCGCCCAGCACTTCGCCCAGCACGCCACCGGCAGAACCCGGCAGGCCCGATGCCGAATGAAAGTGCAAGTGCGCCAGCGAAGCGCCGGCCAGCACCAGAAACACCAGACCGATCATGCGCCAGGAAAACAGCCAGCCGCTCCACTGCCACGGCTCATGGCGATGGCGGAAAACCTGATAGGCCTTGATCCCCAGCAACAGCGGGAAGATGTAGGCGAAGTAGCCGAGGATCATGAACAGGATGTCGGCAGAGTACGCACCGGCGAAGCCTGCGGCGTTCTGAACCTGGGCAGAATTGCTCGAGCTGCTCGTGTGGCTCCAGCCTGGGTCGCCCTGATCGTAGGTCAGCAGCGCCATGATCAGATACAGACACAGCGCGCCGAACGCGATCAGTGCACCTTCCTTGAGCCGGTAGTGCAGGTGCTGCCGCCAGAGCGGAACGGGGGTGGGTGCTATGGTGGATTTCTTCAAAACGCTTCAATTCCTGCGCGCAAGCGCGAACATCTGATGATTGACTGTGTACGACTGCCTTGACGAAATGGCAGTGCCTTTCCCGAACATCGGCCTGAATATCGGTCCGACGGTCAGCATGACCACCGGGGAAAACACGACTGCGATAACGCACGCTCGACAGGTGACTTGAAATGAGGTTAAACAACATCGGCATTGTACGGATTTGCGCGCCGCGCGCTACGTTAGTCTGGCGCGGAGCTTGCCGATCTTCAAGCTTCGCCGGCCGCTGACAATTGCAGCACGCATTTTTCTTTCCCGACAAAGGCTTATGACGCGTAGCTACTGCTTCCTTGAACTGTCAAAAGGCCATGCCGGAACGAAGAAATCAAGCGGTCCGACATCCCGGTTCGATCAGGCGGCTTGTGACCCCGTTCGCAGCACGGAGTTGCAATTCGCAATGGCGACCCGCGCTGACTCCCCTCCCCTCTCGTAAAGTCTGGATGCCATGCTGACCTGGTTACAACGCGACACCCTTGATTTCCCTGCGCTGGAAAAAGCCATGCGCGAGCCCAACGGACTGTTGGCCGGCGGCGGCGATTTGTCTGCCGATCGCCTGATCGCCGCGTACCGCCATGGCTGTTTCCCCTGGTATCAGCAGGGCCAGCCGATTCTCTGGTGGTCGCCGGACCCTCGTACCGTGCTGTTTCCGGATGAACTGCATGTGTCGCGCAGTCTGGGCAAGTTGCTGCGCCAGGGGCGTTATCGGGTCACGTTCGATCAGGACTTCCCGGCGGTCATTCAAGCGTGCGCCGAACCTCGGGCCTACGCAGACGGCACTTGGATAACCGACTCCATGCAGGCGGCCTACATCGAACTGCACGCGCGTGGGTTCGCCCATAGCGTTGAGGTCTGGGACGGCGACGCCTTGGTGGGCGGCTTGTATGGATTGGCCATGGGCCAGTTGTTCTTTGGCGAATCCATGTTCAGCCGCGCCGACAACGCTTCAAAGGTCGGCTTTGCGACGCTGGTCGAACATTTGCAAAGGTGGGGATTTGTCCTGATCGATTGCCAGATGCCGACCGAGCACCTGCTAAGCCTTGGCGCTCGGTCGATTCCACGGCAGACCTTCGCCGACTGTCTGCGCGAACATCTGGATAAGAGCACTTGCGCCGACTGGCTGCCTAGGCGAGTTTGAGTCGGCTGGCATACACTCTTAACTCAAGGTTTTTCTCGAGGGTTGATCATGACCGAGCTGGCGCGGCTGAAGTTCTATGCCACTCAACCCCACTCCTGTAGCTACCTGCCCGAGGAACAAGCCACCACGCTGTTTCTCGACCCCAGCCAGCCGATGGACGTCCAGGTCTATGCCGATCTCTCGGACATGGGGTTTCGCCGCAGTGGCGATCATTTGTACCGTCCGCACTGCCAGAACTGCAGCGCCTGCGTGCCTGCGCGCATTCCGGTCGGGCTGTTCGTGCCTGATCGTCAGCAGAAACGTATTTTAAAAAGGAACGCCGACCTCGAAGTGACGAGCACCAAGCCGCATTTCAGCGAAGAGTACTTCGATCTGTATCAGCGCTACATCGAGCAGCGCCATGCCGATGGGGATATGTTCCCGCCAAGTCGCGACCAGTTTTCCACGTTTCTGGTACGGGACCTGCCGTTCTCGCGGTTTTACGAATTTCGCCTGGAAGGCCGGCTACTCGCCGTGGCCGTCACTGACCTGCTGCCCAACGGTCTTTCGGCCGTTTACACGTTCTACGAACCCTCGGAAGAGCGCCGCAGCCTGGGGCGTTACGCGATTCTCTGGCAGATCGCCGAAGCCGCACGCATGCAATTGCATGCCGTGTACCTCGGTTACTGGATAAAGAACTGCAAAAAGATGAATTACAAGACCCAATATCGCCCCATCGAGCTGCTCACCAATCAAAGATGGGTCACTCTTTACTGAAGCCCTTGGCTTAAACCTCAATTTTCGGGCACAATGCAGCCCGCTTTTGCCTGGCTGCCGTTTGCACCGGGCCATTCATTGGATACCGAGGGCTTTACTGCATGTCGAAAGAAGACAGCTTCGAAATGGAAGGCACTGTCGTCGACACCCTGCCCAACACCATGTTCCGTGTGGAGTTGGAAAATGGGCACGTCGTAACCGCGCACATCTCCGGCAAGATGCGCAAGAACTACATCCGCATTCTTACCGGCGACAAGGTCCGCGTTGAGCTGACGCCCTACGACTTGAGCAAAGGGCGCATCACTTACCGCGCCCGCTAACAGGTCTTAACAAAAACGCCCGGCTCATGCCGGGCGTTTTTGTGTGCGCGGAATATAGAGGCGGCATCACTCGATCCCACAGACCGCGGCACGTTGCAAAAGATGTGGGAGCGAGCTTGCTCGCGAAAAGGCCCGAAGGGCTTCAAAGTAACATTCTCAAGCCAACCCAAACCAAACCCCACAAACCAGCCAGACACAAAAAAGGCGCCAATCGGCGCCTTTCAGGTTTGTTGCATCAACCGAAGCGTCAGGCCAGTTCAGCCGTGGTTTCGTAATCGAACGAGATCTCGCCGTCCTTGATGTCGATGTGTACCACACCGCCATGCTCGGACAACTCGCCGAACAGAATCTCCTCGGCCAGCGGACGCTTGATCTTGTCCTGGATCAGACGTGCCATCGGGCGTGCACCCATCGCTGCGTCGTAACCCTCCTCGGCCAGATAACCCCTCACCGCGTCGGTCACTTCCAGCAATACGCGCTTGTCTTCCAGCTGCGCCTGAAGCTCGGTGAGGAACTTGTCCACCACGTTCTTGATAACCTCATGGCTGAGGCGACCGAATTGAATGATGGTATCCAGACGGTTGCGGAATTCCGGCGTAAAGCTCTTCTTGATCACTTCCATCGCATCAGAAGAGTGATCCTGATGGGTGAAACCGATCGAAGCGCGCGCGGCGGTTTCAGCACCGGCGTTGGTGGTCATGATCACGATCACATTGCGGAAGTCCGCCTTGCGCCCGTTGTTGTCGGTGAGCGTCCCGTGGTCCATCACCTGCAGCAGCAGGTTGAAGACTTCAGGGTGCGCCTTCTCGATTTCATCGAGCAGCAGCACGCAATGCGGCTGTTTGGTGACGGCTTCGGTCAACAAACCGCCCTGATCAAAACCGACATAGCCCGGCGGCGCACCGATCAGACGCGATACGGTGTGACGCTCCATGTATTCGGACATGTCGAACCGCACCAACTCGATACCCAGCGCCTTGGCCAGCTGACGCGCTGCCTCGGTCTTGCCGACACCGGTCGGACCTGCGAACAGGAACGAACCGACAGGCTTGTCCGGCGACTTGAGGCCTGCACGGGACAACTTGATCGCGGTGGACAGCGAGTCGATGGCTGCGTCCTGACCAAACACGGTCAGCTTCAGGTCGCGCTCCAGGTTACGCAGCAACTCCTTGTCGGAGCTGTTGACGTGCTTCGGCGGAATCCGCGCGATCTTCGCAACGATGTCTTCAACCTGCGGCACTTCAATGCGCTTGACGCGCATTTCCACCGGTTGCAGCCGCTGATAGGCGCCCGCCTCGTCGATCACGTCAATGGCCTTGTCGGGCATGTGACGGTCATTGATGTAGCGCGATGCCAGTTCGGCAGCGGCACGCAGGGCTTCGTCGCTGTATTCGATATTGTGATGCTGTTCGAAACGGCCCTTCAGGCCGCGCAGAATGCCGATGGTGTCTTCGACAGACGGCTCCGAGACGTCGACCTTCTGGAAACGACGGGCCAGCGCACGGTCTTTTTCGAAGATGCCGCGGAATTCCTGGAACGTGGTCGAACCGATGCAACGGATATCACCCGACGACAGCAACGGCTTGAGCAGATTGGACGCATCCATCACGCCACCGGACGCAGCGCCGGCACCGATGATGGTGTGGATTTCGTCGATGAACAGGATCGCATGCGGACGTTTCTTCAACTCGCCGAGCAGCGCCTTGAAGCGCTTCTCGAAATCGCCACGGTATTTGGTACCGGCCAGCAGTGCGCCCAGGTCGAGGGAGTACACGACGCTGTTGGCCAGCAGGTCCGGCACCTGATTGTCGACGATGCGTTTGGCCAGGCCTTCGGCGATGGCGGTTTTACCCACCCCGGCCTCGCCCACCAGCAGCGGGTTGTTCTTGCGGCGCCGCGCGAGAATCTGAGCGACGCGCTCGACTTCCATCTCGCGCCCTACCAGCGGATCGATGCGGCCTTGACGGGCCAGCTCATTCAGGTTGCTCGCATAGGCATCCAGAGGATTGCCTGAGGAAGAAGACTCACCGCCCTCGTCATCCTGCATATCTTGCTCACCTTCAGATTGATCGCCATGCCCCGGCACTTTGGAAATACCGTGGGCGATATAGTTGACGACATCGATACGGGCAACGCTCTGCTGCTTGAGCAGGAACACTGCCTGGCTTTCCTGCTCGCTGAAGATCGCCACCAGCACGTTTGCGCCAGTGACTTCTCGCTTGCCGGAGCTCTGCACATGGAAAACCGCACGCTGAAGAACGCGTTGGAAGCCGAGTGTAGGTTGGGTCTCGCGATCCTCGTCATGCACGGGGATCAGCGGCGTGGTGGAGTCGATGAACTCCTGGAGGTCGTGTTTGAGTTTGTCGAGGTTCGCGCCGCAGGCACGCAGTACGGTGGCGGCAGCCTCATTGTCCAATAGGGCCAGCAGGAGGTGCTCGACGGTCATGAACTCATGACGTTTAGAGCGGGCCTCCTTGAAAGCCAGATTGAGGGTGACTTCGAGCTCACGGTTTAACATAGCTTCACCTCATACCCAAGTGTCCGGCGTTAACCGTCCTTCTCGATTTCACAGAGTAGCGGATGCTGGCTTTCCCTGGCGTACTGGTTGACCTGCATAGCCTTGGTCTCGGCGATGTCGCGGGTAAACAATCCGCAAACGGCCCGTCCCTCTGTATGGACGGCCAGCATGACCTTGGTCGCCAGCTCACGATTCAGGTTGAAAAACACCTCGAGCACTTCGACAACGAAATCCATCGGGGTGTAGTCATCGTTGAACAAAACCACCTTGTACATAGGCGGCACCTGCAATATCGGCTTGGCTTCCTGTACAGCGGTGCCCGACGCATCGTCCTCATGGGGATGCGGGTCATCCTGATTGAATGTTAGTCGAATCTTGCTGATTGCATGCATGGTAAAGAAGGTTCACAGAGGACGTGATTGAAATAAGTGGTGGCGGTGATACCGGTTTTCAACTGGACCGCCGCTTGACCTTGACTATCGGCCAATCGGTGTTACAAACAATAGAACCCACATTGGGTAAAAAGGGTCCGCGCAGTCAACCAAAATTTTTTAGGTCCGGCGGATGAGAGGTGATGATACTCCCATCGGAGTCCTTTGCAGAGGGATGTGACTATGCTAAGCGGTAAGGTCAAGTGGTTTAACAACGCCAAGGGGTATGGCTTCATCGTCGAAGATGGTAAGTCCGAGGACCTGTTTGCACACTACTCGGCGATCAGTATGGATGGCTATAAAACCCTGAAGGCCGGGCAGCCGGTAAATTTCGAAATCATCCAGGGACCGAAAGGTCTTCACGCCATTAAAATCAGCGCGAAGATCTCCGCTGATAACCATCAGGTCGTTACTCATCACGAGAGGCAACCCGAGCAGCAGCGGGCATAGCGCAACAATCACGCCTGAGCCGGACCGTTCAAGCGCGAGATTCGATGAGCCGGTCAATCCACTCAGGGTTGGCCGGCTTTTTTGTGCCTTCGCTGCCCCGTTGCGTGCATCTATCGCGCATCTATATAGGGAAGCGAGCCAACGCAACTGTGGCCCAGGTGCTCCTTTAGTCGAAATCCGGTGGGCCACTGATCAGGACGCACCGGCCCCAGGCTGCTGCGACAGGTTGCCGCAGGCCCCGTGTTGCAAGGGCTGCACGGTTTTTCCGGGGAATCCTCACGCATCCCGAGACCTGCGCAATCGTCCCGGGCACCGCAAAGCCGTCACACGAGTACCGTAGTAATGGCCGGGTGCAGTGATATACTCAACGCCGGTGACCGTTGGGTCATTGGGGGCCGAACCACCTGAACCCAGGCTTTCAGCCCTCGACAGGCCGGACCGCTACCCGGGTCCGACCGTTTGACGCTCGACTGATGCACCCCCTATCACGCGACGAAATTCTCGACTTTCGGCTCATCGATACTTTGGGCGAAAGTGCCTACCCTGCGCATCTCGAAATTTTGTGTACGCTCAGCAAAGAAGAGAGTTATCCCGAATATGTCCAACCGCTCGAAGATCATCTACACCTTCACTGACGAAGCGCCAGCCCTCGCCACCTACTCACTGCTGCCTATCATCGAAGCGTTCACCGCCTCCGCTGACATCGCCGTTGAAACCCGCGACATCTCGCTTGCAGCCCGCATCCTCGCCAGCTTTCCCGAGCGCCTGGGTGACAAGAAGGTGTCCGACGATCTGGCAGAGCTGGGCCAACTGGCGACCACGCCGGAAGCCAACATCATCAAGCTGCCGAACATCAGCGCCTCGGTTCCACAACTGAAGGCCGCGATCAAGGAACTGCAAGCCAAGGGCTACGACATCCCGAACTACCCGGATGAAGTCGTCACCGAAGCCGACAAGGTTGCCCAGGCTGGCTACGACAAAGTGAAAGGCAGTGCCGTGAACCCGGTGCTGCGTGAAGGTAACTCTGATCGCCGGGCGCCGCTCTCCGTCAAGAACTACGCGCGCAAGCACCCGCACAAAATGGGCGCCTGGTCTGCGGACTCCAAGTCCCACGTGGCGCACATGGACAATGGCGACTTCTACGGCAGCGAAAAATCCTCGCTGATCGAAGCCGCTGGCGCCGTGAAGATCGAGCTGATCGGCAAAGATGGCAGCACCACCGTGCTGAAGGACAAGACGTCGGTCCTGGCGGGCGAGATCATCGACTGCGCGGTCATGAGCAAGAAAGCCCTGCGCGCTTTCGTGGCCCGTGAAATCGAAGACGCCAAGAAGCTCGGCGTGCTGTTCTCCGTACATTTGAAAGCCACCATGATGAAGGTCTCGGACCCGATCATGTTTGGCGAGTTCGTCGCTGAGTACTATCAGGAAGCGCTGAGCAAGCACGCTGAGGTCCTGAAAGAAATCGGCTTCAACCTGCACAACGGCATCGGCGACCTGTACGCCCGCATCAAGGACCTGCCCGCCGACCAGCAAGCGCAGATCGAAGCGGACGTCAAAGCCGTCTATGCGACCCGCCCTGCCCTGGCGATGGTCAATTCCGACAAAGGCATCACCAACCTGCACGTGCCGAGCGACGTCATCGTCGACGCCTCGATGCCGGCGATGATTCGTGATTCCGGCAAGATGTGGAACAACGACGGCGTGCTGCAGGACACCAAGGCCGTGATCCCGGACCGTTGCTACGCAACCATCTATCAAGCCGTGATCGAAGACTGCAAGCAACACGGCGCCTTCGACCCGACCACCATGGGCAGCGTGCCAAACGTTGGCCTGATGGCACAGAAAGCCGAAGAGTATGGCTCACACAACAAAACCTTCCAGATCGAAACCGATGGCGTGGTCCGCGTGACCGACGACAAAGGTCAGGTCCTGATGGAACAGAACGTTGAAGCCGGCGACATCTGGCGCATGTGCCAGACCAAGGACGCGCCGATTCAGGACTGGGTCAAACTGGCCGTCAACCGTTCGCGCCTGAGCAACACCCCGGCGATTTTCTGGCTGGACCCTGAGCGCGCCCACGATGCGGCGATGATCAAGAAGGTCGAGCACTACCTGAAGGATCACGACACGGCAGGCCTGGACATCAGCATTCAGTCGCCGGTCGACGCGATGAAGGTTTCCCTGGAGCGTATCCGCGCGGGCAAGGACACCATTTCGGTGACCGGCAACGTGCTGCGCGACTACCTGACCGACCTGTTCCCGATCATGGAGCTGGGCACCAGCGCCAAGATGCTGTCCATCGTGCCGCTGATGAGTGGCGGTGGTCTGTTCGAAACCGGCGCAGGTGGTTCGGCGCCGAAGCACGTTCAGCAGCTGAACGAAGAGAACTTCCTGCGCTGGGATTCCCTGGGCGAATTCCTGGCACTGGCCGCTTCCCTCGAGCACTTGGGCAACGTCTACGACAACCCGAAAGCGCTGGTACTTGCTACTGCTCTGGACAAGGCCACCGGTCAGTTCCTGGACAACAACAAGTCGCCATCGCGCAAGGTCGGCGGTATCGACAACCGTGGCAGCCACTTCTACCTGGCCACCTACTGGGCTCAGGCTCTGGCGGCACAGACCGACGATACGGCGCTGCAAGCCAAGTTCACGGAGCTGGCAAAAACCCTGGCTGACAACGAAGCGACCGTCGTCGCCGAGCTGAACAGCGTGCAGGGCAAGCCACTGGACATCGGTGGCTACTACTTCCCAACCCCGGAACTGGCCAGCAAAGCCATGCGCCCAAGCAAGACCCTGAACGACGCGATCAATGCGTTGAAGTAAGACGGTAAGCGCTACGCAGTACAGCAAGGATGCAAAACGAAACCCGGCCTCGTGCCGGGTTTCTTTTTTTGCAGGTCACTGAGGCCGGCAAAACCGCCTGGCATTTACAGGCTGGGAAGCCTTCTCGCTGAGCGTATGCCTGGTGTTCGTGTAATCACTGAGCTCACAGCGGTCAAGGGTGGGTGTGGCTGGATCCGTTTTCTTGCAGAAAATACTTAATGACTTGGCGCCTTCGCTGTTGATGGCCTCCACCTTCGCGGCAACCGAAGGGGGGTCAAGCGCCTTATTGACCGATGTGGTGAATTGAATCCCAGGCTGCGCGGTCTCAAACCCTGCGTCTGTCTGGATTGAATACCCGGTGGTTGACGGATCATCGGTGCACCAGTCGAAGATGACCCCGCCACCTGGCAGAACTGTCCCTTTAATGTCCAGTGGCATCAATGGGCGGTCGTGATGCAGCACAAGCTGCCTTGAATCCGAATAATTAGCCGCTGCGTCATATGCCCTGAGCGTAAAGGTATGGTTCTGGTCAGTGCTCAAGTCCAGGTCTGCGGTGTTGACAGGCCTCTCGCTCGCAACCTGTACAACTTTTTCATCCACGGAAAGCTCGTAACCGACGACGCCAATGTCATCAGTAGCGTTCTGCCACTTCAAAAACGGAGGAGCTGTTTCAGAACCGTTGGCGCCGTAGGCATAGAAGAACGGCGCAAGCACTGGCGCAACCCGATCAACAAGCAACAGGGCGCGGGCAGATTGATTGCCGGCGGCATCGAATGCTTCGAGATGAAAGGTGTAGGTCGTTGCGGGGGTCAGGCCCGATGCAGTGAACGTCGTCAGATCAGTTTCACCGATCGCCTCAGGCAGATCATCTCGGTAAATGTGGTAGCCCGTTACGCCGACATCATCGGTGGAGGCGGTCCACTGGATAAGCAACGTGGTGCCTGTGTCCTCGCTGTATCGGGCCCCGGACGGCGCTGACGGTGGTTCGCGATCCACCAAAAGCATCGTGGGCTGCGATGGGTTAAGGTTGGCGTCGTAGGCGCTCACACTGTAACGATAAGTCGTCAGGGGTTTAAGCGTGGTGTCGTGGTAGTCGGGGGTTTTGGTATCGAAGGTCGCGCCATCGTCCCGCACAACGCGATACCCGACCACACCCACATTGTCGTGTGAGGGAAGCCATGAAAGTTTCAGCGACGTCGGTGTCACATCGCTGTATTCAATGTCACGGGGCGTAGACGGCGCTTCACGATCAACGAACACAGAAACAACAGCTGACTGGTTATCAGCGGCGTCCCTTGCCTGGACAGCGAAGGTGTAGTTCACACCGATTTCCAACCCCTCGACAGTGAATGTCGTGCCTGCGGTCTCGGCCAACAGGCTGCCATCCCTGTAAACCGCGTACCCTTTCATTTTCGTCTCGTCAGACGACGCGGCCCAGCTCAATTTCAACGAGTGGCTTTGCAGGTCACTGAAACTCAAGCCTGAAGGTGACTGAGGGGGGGTCCTGTCGATAAACAATGATACGGGCGCCGAATAAGTGTCATTAAACTTGTGAGCACGAACGGACAGCATAAAGTTGAGCGGTGTGACAGCTTCGTCGATCGCTATCGACGTTTCCGGCGTTACCCCTTGCACCTGTCCATCGTAGGAAATCTCATATGCCAGGCTGCTTGCGGAGCCCGCGATCTCATCCCAACTTATTTCAAACAGCCCGTCCTGGTGGTTGACGACCTTCAGCCCTGTCGGCGTGGCGGGCGGTGTGGCATCAAACGCCGGAACCGCCACGGATGAGGGCGCAGAACGATTGCCATCAAAATCGACCGCTACGACGGACACCTCACTGATGCCTTGCGTGTTGAATTCATAGAAGTTGGTGTGGGTACTTCCCAACACTCGGCCATCACCCGATATCTCGAACTCGGCGATGCCATCCTGGTTTACGGAATCGTCCCAGTAGATCACAGACGTTCCAGGGGTCACTTGCTGTATGACCGGCTTTGTGGGCAACACCTCGTCAAAGCTGCGGGCACAATACATTCTCATGCCGTTCAGGGCAGTGTCGTCACCCTCCCCCTGATAACCCTCGAGCCGCGTTATAAACCCTGCGGCGTACAGATCCGCAGGACAGATAAAATCGCTGCTCCAGACGCCCCAGTCTTCAGGCATTGCTCCGCCGATCCGGGTACCGTCCTGGCAAATACCGATGAGGTCGGTTGCGACCACCTCGTCGCTGTGATCTCTGGGCCACAGCGTCCTCATGGCAAAACCCTTGAGCGGCCCGTTCGACGGGGCGCACTTATACGTCGCGCTCCAGTCCCCCCAGCTTCCTCCCGCACTCTCAATCGGATTCGACTGAGCGTCTTCTGAACAAAACATTCTGACTGAGTTGAGCCCGGTGTTATCTCCGCTACCCTGGTTCTTTTCGATTTTCAAACTGAAGCCCCATGCAAACCGGCCGACCGGGCACTGAGCTTTAGTCCCCCAACTACCAAAAGAGCCATCGGCCTCCGCACTTGTTGGCACGACGTCCTGGCCCGTAAAGCTGTCCAGTGACACCTTCATATAAGAGACCTTGCCCGCCAGTTGCTGATCGCCCCCATATCGAACAGCCAATACCGATCCGTCAGCACTTTCCGTGCTCGCACCGAATCTGTCCAGATTGGCAATGCTGAAGGGAGCGGTCATGTCCTTGCGTACAAATAATCTGACGCAACCCTGCGAACAGGTTTCGGACGCATCTTTAGTACCAAAGAGCGTGATAGTGCTGCCGGCTAAAGCCCCCGTCAGCACAAAGGACTGGGCATCATCGTTTGAACATCCATAAGCATCACCATTTCCGCCTAACTCAAATGAAATGGCCGCATCCACCGGAACAGAGCAAACGTCATCGTCGCTGTCGTCAGCCAATTTTATTTTAGGCATGATGCTGCCTGTCTCGGGCTCGATAATGATGTGGGACACCTTGCCGTCAAGTCCGTTGTGAGGGTGATAGATCACCTCTACATCTGCGTTTGTGTAAGAGCGCTCATAACTGCCCACCACGACTCGCTCGCTGAGCCCGATGTCACGCAACACGTTAATGACGGTGTAGTCGTCCGACTTGCTCGCATTAGGTTGATCGAAGACTTTTATACTGGTGCCTTTCTTGACACCCCTAAGTGCAAGGGATCGTGTTTCGTCGTTCTCGCACCCTGCAGCTTTTAAGCGAATATCCCACTCGACACTGGTGGGCAAGACGCAGACGACGTCTGAGTTCAAAGCACTGGTGGGCCCTGCGTGAAGCGTTGAATCTGGATGAGCCTCGGAGACACCGTTGTTATCCTCATAGAAGTAGACCCCGCCCTCGGTCAATGCACCGGCATAGGCAACCGCATCACCCACTTGGGAGTAATCCAGAGCGAGGAAGTTGGGAATCAACCGTTTCTCATTTGCGAGCGCGCAGGCACGGTCAATCCGGTTTTCCAGCCACGTTAGATTATTGTCAATCTGGGCAGCATGGGCGGGAGAGGAAAACACCGCGTGGAACTGATTCAGGGTAAAAATCCTCGGCCACGATGTAAACCCGACCTGGGAGGCGTACGGAGTTGTCAGCGGGATGTCTGGCCAGCGAGTAACGCACTCCCAGTTATCCGAGACTGGAGACCCCAGATTATAGGTATTCTCCACCTTGAAATTTGAACCTTTAGCCATGTAGATAGGCTTGGCGGGCGTCGGATACTCACCATTGAGGAATTCAACGAAAAAGATGATCCTTTTTTTACTGTCGATAATTTGCTGCAGCGTTGGCCAATGATCATCGCGAATGTAGTCTCTTACATCAAATACGTAGTCCGACAATCCAGGCACACCGGCAAAGGCCTCTTCGATAAATCGGCGTTCGATTCGATCCTGTAGCAAGACAGTGACGACAGCGGATTTATTCTCTTCCTTATCGAGAAACCGCATGACTTTTTGCAGCTCATCCTTGAAGGGTTTTCTAGTTTTAGAGGCAGGAGCGCACGGACTCTCGTCAAAACCTCCATAGGTTTCATGACACAAATACGCCTCGGTCCAGTAGTCGGGATATGCCCCCAGCCTGAAGGGGTGAACGTCCCACATCAATCCGCGAACACCTCGCTCCAACTGTTCGTCCAGGTCATTCAGATAACCGTTATGAGCCGTTACCCAGACGTATTCATTATAGGGCTTGGAAAAATCCCGAATGTATGGCGCGCTGTTGCCTACTCCGGCGTGGTCAGGTTCAGGTTTCTGAAGACCGCGGTCTTTGGCTTGTAACATTGCCGGCGCCGCTGCTGCACTGCCCCGCGGCTCGCCTCCCACTTCAAGCGGCCCCGCCCACCCTCTTTGCATTAATCCAATTAGAAGTATCACCCCGAAAACGATAGGTCGCCATCCAATAACGTCCACATACCGGCAAGCGCACGACCGGCCTTTACCACTATCCATAGTGTTCATGTACTTCTCCATTTATAACGGGCGACCCTATCCGGCACTCAATGAATGCGGACTTGCGCACTGATACAACAACCTTATCTTTCAGTTAAGCACTATTTTTTCCTGGCAAGAAAAGCAAATGCAGGATAAGACCAACGGTAGCCAAGAGGACGGATTTGAGGCAGGTCACTGTAGCGGCTATGCTCCGAAACCTTATTTATATTCTCCGAGCTATCCATGACCTGGCACCCCCACATCACCGTCGCAACCGTCATCGAAAACGGTGGCCGTTTCCTGTTCGTCGAAGAGTTGAAAAACGGCAAGCTCGTACTCAATCAGCCTGCCGGTCACTTGGAGCCTGATGAAACGTTGCGCGAAGCGGCCATCCGCGAAACGCTGGAAGAAACCGGCTGGGACGTCGAACTGACGGGCGTCGTCGGCATTTACCTGTACACAGCCCCATCGAATGGCGTGACATACCAGCGCGTGTGCTTTTCGGCCAAAGCGACGCGGCACCACCCCGAACGGGCCCTGGACACCGGCATCGTCGGCGCGCCCTGGTTCAGCCGCGACGAACTCGCCCGTCAACCGGAGCGCTGGCGCAGCGAGCTGGTATTGCGCTGCATCGACGACTACCTGGCAGGCCCGATTCACAGTCTGGACGTTGTACGCGACTGACTGGCCCTTTCCCGGCTGAAGCCGGTCCTACTCATCCCATGCGTCTGTGCAACTGAATAGCTTTTAGCCTTGGCGCCGACTCCCTGCTAGAATCGCGCCCTTTCCTGCTGCTACCCAATCGAATTCCTATGTCTGATTCAGCCTTTTCCGATACAGAAAAGAAGCGCGTCATTGTCGGCATGTCCGGCGGCGTGGATTCTTCGGTCTCCGCCCTTCTGCTCATGGAGCAGGGGTACCAGGTGGAAGGCCTGTTCATGAAGAACTGGGAAGAAGACGACGGAACGGAGTACTGCACCGCCATGGACGACCTCGCGGACGCCCAGGCCGTGTGCGACAAGATCGGTATCAAACTGCACACCGTGAATTTCGCGGCCGAGTACTGGGATCACGTCTTCGAGCATTTCCTCGAAGAATACAAAGCCGGGCGCACGCCGAACCCGGACATCCTGTGCAACCGCGAGATCAAGTTCAAAGCCTTTCTCGACTACGCCTTCATGCTCGGCGCTGACCTGATTGCCACCGGGCACTACGTGCGCCGCCGCGACATCGACGGCCGCACCGAACTGCTCAAGGGCCTGGACCCGAACAAGGACCAGAGCTACTTCCTGCATGCCGTCGGCGGTGAGCAGATCGCCAAGACCCTGTTCCCGGTCGGTGAACTGGAGAAGCCCGAGGTGCGTGCCATCGCCGAGAAATACCAGCTGGCGACCGCGAAGAAGAAAGACTCGACCGGTATTTGCTTCATCGGCGAGCGTCGTTTCACCGACTTCCTCAAGCAATACCTGCCTGCGCAGCCCGGCGAAATCAAGACCACCGAGGGCGAGGTCATCGGTCGGCATGCCGGCCTGATGTACCACACCATCGGCCAGCGCCAGGGCCTGGGCATCGGCGGACTGAAGGACGCCGGCGATGAGCCGTGGTACGTGCTGGTCAAGGATCTGGAGCACAACGAGCTGATCGTCGGCCAGGGCAACGAACACCCGTGGCTGTTCTCCCGCGCCCTGCTCGCGTCGGAGATCTACTGGGTCAATCCGATCGACCTCAGCAGCCCGCGCCAGCTGACCGCCAAAGTGCGTTACCGCCAGAGCGACCAAACCTGCACCCTGGAACGTACCGAGACCGGCTATCGCGCCACCTTCGACGAACCGCAACGCGCCGTGACGCCGGGCCAGTCCGTGGTGTTTTACGACGGCGAGGTCTGCCTCGGCGGCGGCGTTATCGAAATCGCCGAGCCGTGGCACACCAGGGATGCACGTTGATGACCCCGATTCAGGAACAACTTGTCGCCCTGGCCGGAGTCTTTCAGGCCGCTGTGCTGGTCGATCGCATCGCCAAGACCGGCCAGGCCGGTGAAGCGGCTGTTGGCTGCCTGATGGGCACGCTGCTGGTCATGGACCCGAAAGACACGCTGGACGTGTTCGGTGGCGACGACCTGAATCTGCACGAGGGCTATCGCGCCCTCGCCAGCGCTCTGGAACGCGATCCGGCCACGCTGCAACGGGAACCCCTGCGTTATGCCCTGGCGATGCTAGGCCTGGAACGTCAACTGTCCAAGCGTGAGGACATGCTCGACACCATCGGCAAGCGCCTGCCGCAGATCAAATCCCAAGTCGAGCATTTCGGTATCGCTCACGAGAACGTCATTGCCGCCAGCGGCGCGCTGTATCAGGACACCCTGAGCACCTTGCGTCAGCGGATTCAGGTCCACGGCGACATGCGCAATCTGCAGCAACCCAACAATGCCTCGAAAATCCGCGCGCTGTTACTGGCCGGGATTCGTTGCGCGCGACTTTGGCGACAAGTGGGCGGCCACCGCTGGCAACTGGTCATCAGCCGCCGCAAGTTATTGAAAGAACTGTATCCGTTGCTTCACCGCTGAGTGGCCAACCCCATTCAGCCCGCTCCGAACCTGACATCGCGCGAGTCATAACGGTCAGCCAGCCTCGGCTGACCGGAATTTTCATGTATGATACGCGCCCCTTTTCGTCGCCTGACAGTCCGAGAACACCCCATGCAGCTTTCTTCGCTCACTGCGGTTTCCCCTGTAGATGGCCGCTACGCCGGCAAAACCCAGGCCCTGCGCCCGATTTTCAGCGAGTACGGCCTGATCCGTTTCCGCGCCCTGGTGGAAGTACGCTGGCTGCAACGCCTGGCGGCTCACCCGCAAATCCCTGAAGTGCCGGCATTCTCCGCCGAAGCCAACGCCCTCCTCGATGCCCTGGCTAACGATTTCGCTCTCGAGCATGCCGAGCGCGTGAAAGAGATCGAGCGCACCACCAACCACGACGTCAAAGCCATCGAGTACCTGCTCAAGGAGCAGGCGGCCAAGTTGCCGGAGCTGGCCAAGGTCAGCGAGTTCATCCACTTCGCCTGCACCAGCGAAGACATCAACAACCTGTCCCACGCGCTGATGCTGCGTGAAGGCCGCGACACCGTGCTGCTGCCGCTGATGCGGGAAATCGCCGAGTCGATCCGCGAGCTGGCGATCCGCTTCGCCGCCGTGCCGATGCTGTCGCGCACCCACGGTCAGCCAGCCTCGCCGACCACCCTGGGCAAGGAACTGGCCAACGTCGTTTACCGCCTGGAACGCCAGATCGCTCAAGTCGCTGCCGTGCCGCTGCTGGGCAAGATCAACGGCGCCGTCGGCAACTACAACGCGCATCTGTCGGCCTACCCGGACATCGACTGGGAAGCCAACGCCCGCGCCTTCATCGAAGACGAGCTGGGTCTGGGCTTCAACCCCTACACCACGCAGATCGAGCCGCACGACTACATTGCCGAGCTGTTCGACGCGATCGCCCGCTACAACACGATCCTGATCGACTTCGACCGCGACATCTGGGGCTACATCTCCCTGGGCTATTTCAAGCAGCGCACCATCGCCGGCGAAATCGGCTCGTCGACCATGCCGCACAAGGTCAACCCGATCGACTTCGAGAACTCCGAAGGCAACCTCGGCATCGCCAACGCGCTGTTCCAGCATCTGGCCAGCAAGTTACCGATCTCGCGCTGGCAGCGTGACCTGACCGACTCCACCGTGCTGCGCAACCTCGGTGTGGGCTTCGCTCACAGCGTGATTGCATACGAAGCGAGCCTGAAAGGCATCGGCAAGCTGGAACTCAACGAGCAGAAGATCGCCGCCGATCTGGACGCTTGCTGGGAAGTCCTGGCCGAGCCGATCCAGACGGTCATGCGTCGCTACGACATCGAGAACCCGTACGAGAAGCTCAAGGAACTGACGCGCGGCAAGGGCATCGGCCCTGAAGCACTGTTGACCTTCATCGACGGTCTGGACATGCCTGCCGAAGCCAAGGCCGAGCTGAAAAAGCTCACGCCGGCGAACTACATCGGCAACGCCGTGGCGCAAGCCAAGCGCATCTGACCGCACTGCACACGCTCTGAACGCCCGGCTGAGCCGGGCGTTTTTATTCCCGTCGTAAAAACTCGTTTTTTCAATAGGTTACACATGAATCCTGACATCCCTCTTCAGCTCCTAGGTGGCATCACAGCGCGCGAGTTCCTGCGTGACTACTGGCAGAAGAAACCTTTGCTGATCCGTCAGGCCATTCCGGATTTCCAGAGCCCGATCGACGCCGACGAACTGGCGGGCCTGGCGCTGGAAGAAGAAGTTGAATCGCGCCTGGTCATCGAGAAAGGCGAGCGCCCGTGGGAGCTGCGCCGCGGCCCGTTCGCCGAAGACGAATTCAGCAAGCTGCCGGAGCGTGAGTGGACCTTGCTGGTCCAGGCCGTGGATCAGTTCGTGCCTGAAGTCAGCGAACTGCTGGAAAACTTCCGCTTCCTGCCGAGCTGGCGCATCGATGACGTGATGATCAGCTACGCCGCGCCAGGCGGCAGCGTGGGTCCGCATTTCGACAACTACGACGTGTTCCTGCTGCAGGGTCACGGCAAGCGTCACTGGCAGATCGGTCAGATGTGCGACGCCGAGAGCCAACTGCTCGAGCACGCCGACCTGCGCATCCTCGCCGACTTCCAGGGTACCGACGAGTGGACGCTGGAACCGGGCGACATGCTCTATCTGCCCCCGCGTCTGGCCCACTGCGGCGTCGCGGTGGATGAGTGCCTGACGTACTCGGTGGGCTTCCGCGCGCCAAGCGCCGCTGAAGTGCTGACCCACTTCACGGACTTCCTCAGCCAGTTCATGTCTGAAGAAGAACGCTACACCGATGCCGACGCGCAACCGGTGAGCGATCCGCACCAGATTCAGCGTGATGCCCTCGACCGCCTGAAAGGCTTGCTGGCCGAGCACATGGGTGACGAGCGCCTGTTGCTGACCTGGTTCGGCCAGTTCATGACCGAGCCGCGTTATCCCGAGCTGGTGGTTGGCCCGGAATTGGCCGAGAGCGAGCTGCTCGACAGTCTGGAACAGGGCGCCGTGCTGATCCGCAACCCGAGCGCGCGACTGGCATGGTCGGAAGTCGACGACGACCTGCTGTTGTTCGCCAGCGGTCAGAGCCGTCTGTTGCCGGGCCATCTGCGCGAACTGTTGAAAATGATCTGTGCAGCCGATGCGCTGCATATCGACAATCTGGGCCAATGGCTGGCAGATGACGATGGACGTAACCTGCTCTGTGAGCTGGTCAAACAAGGAAGTCTGGGGTTTGCTGATGAATAAGATCCACGTACGGGTAGCCGACTGGCAGAAAGACAACGCCGACATCCGGCGCATTCGCGACGCTGTATTCGTGTCGGAACAGTCGGTGCCGCCCGAACTGGAATGGGACTCGGAAGATGCAGACGCTCTGCATTTTCTGGCGCTGGAAGGCGATTACGCCGTGGGCACCGCGCGACTGTTGCCGGACGGTGAGTTTGGCCGGCTGTCCGTGCTGAAAGACTGGCGTGGCCTGAACGTGGGTGAAGCGTTGATCACCGCGATCCTCGCCGAAGCAGAGCGCCGCGGCCTGAAACAGCAGCGGCTCAGCGCTCAGGTTCATGCCACGGCACTCTACGAGCGCTTCGGTTTTAGCGTGGTCAGCGACGAGTTCCTCGAAGCCGGCCTGCCCCACGTGGACATGGTGCGCGACTCGCACTGATTGCCCATTGCTGCACCCGGCGCCCCGGCGTTCGCGCCTCAGCTGTCTATGCTGAAACGCGAGCACCGGGGCGTTTTGCTGCCCGCGATTCAACTTGGTGCTGCGCGGGCCGACAAACTGGCAAACTCGTCGTTCAGACGCGCCCCTCGCGGAGACCACATCGATGTCATTACGCACCCTCCTCGCTTCACTGTTGTTGGCTTGCAGCTTCACGGCTTCGGCCGCCACTGAAGTCATCCCCCTGAATTACCGCACCAGCGACGATCTGCTGCCCACCGTAAAGTCGTTTCTGGGCAACGAAGGCAGCGTCAATGCCTATGGCAACAAGCTCATCGTCAACGCCGAACCGGACAAGATCAGCGAACTGCGCGACCTCCTCGGTCAACTCGATACCGCGCCCAAGCGACTCATGATCAGCGTCGACACCAGTGACAGCACGGTCCAGAGCGACCAGGGTTACTCGGTCAATGGCACCGTGCGTTCCCAGGACGGACGCATCAGCGCCGACGGCCGCACGCGCATCCAGAATTACGGCACCGCCAGTCGCGACGGTGGCGTGCAACAGGTTCAGGCCAACGAAGGGACGCCGGCGCTGATTCAGATGGGCCAGAGCGTACCGATCACCACTGTGCAGTCCGATGGCTATGGCTACCCGCAGACCAACACGCAATACCGCAACGTGACCCAAGGCTTCTACGTCACCGCGACGGTCACCGGTGACATCGTCCACCTGAGCATCAGCACCAACAACGACCGCATGAGCCAGCAACAGGCCGACGCGATCAAGGTGCAGAGCACCGACACGCAAGTCAGTGGTCGGCTGGGTGAGTGGATCACGCTGGCCGGCGCCAGCGATCAGTCCCGCGCCGACGAGCATGGCGTCGTCCGACGCTACTCGACACAGGGCAGCAATGACATGCAGCTGCGGGTGAAGGTCGATAGCCTGGATTGAGGGGAAACGCTCGTTATCGCAATGCCAAGCCCAAGGGTGATTTAGCCACTGCGCAAAATTGTGGGAGTGAGCTTGCTCACGAAGAGGCCGGTGCAGCCAATGGCTCTCTGGTGGCTGACAAAAGGCTTTCGCGAGCAAGGTGGAGCGCCACCCCGGTCGCTCCCACATGGACCGTGGCCATCCGTGCTATTCCGGTTAGATACCGCCAATTATGTAGTGCCCGATCCGGCACTACATCCTGCCTCCATACCGTGACCGCCCAGTACCCACGCTGACTTCCCCTTCCCAGCACTCACACGCCTGAAACTGACCGACAAGTCGTATTAGACGAAGGATGTAGTGCTCTAAAAAAAGCACTACAAAGTGTTTGACGAGGCAAAATCGGCGAGGCATGATGGCCTCGCTCCCGCTGATCGGAGGTCATGCAGAACGCCTCCTGATCGCGCTCGAACTCAGCATGTTCGTGCCGATTAACGTCATTTCCGCCCAAAAGGCAGCTTCATCGCCTCATCATCCTGATGGCGAAAAAATCTGACTGAGAATCCATGCTTTCCGATTCAGCGAGCAGCCATCAGTGCGCCTTGAAGAAACACCCGGCGCCGGCGAAGCAAGGAGCTTCACCTCAAGACCCACAACACCAAGCAACGAGGTTTACCCCATGGCACTGACACGCGAACAACAAATTGCAGCCATCGAGAAAGACTGGGCCGAGAATCCACGCTGGAAAGGCGTAACCCGCACCTACTCCGCTGCTGACGTCGTCCGCCTGCGTGGCTCGGTTCAGCCTGAACACACGTTTGCAAAGCTGGGCGCTGACAAGCTGTGGAACCTGGTAACCCAGGGCGCCAAGCCGTCCTTCCGACCCGACAAGGATTTCGTCAACTGCATGGGCGCCCTCACCGGCGGTCAGGCCGTGCAACAAGTCAAAGCCGGCATTCAGGCGATCTACCTGTCTGGCTGGCAAGTCGCGGCGGACAACAACTCCGCCGAATCGATGTACCCCGATCAGTCGCTGTACCCGGTGGACTCGGTGCCGACCGTGGTCAAGCGCATCAATAACTCGTTCCGCCGTGCCGACCAAATCCAGTGGAAAGCCGGCAAAAACCCGGGCGACGAAGGCTATATCGATTACTTCGCGCCGATCGTGGCCGACGCCGAAGCCGGTTTCGGCGGCGTGCTCAACGCCTACGAACTGATGAAGAGCATGATCGAGGCAGGCGCTGCCGGCGTGCACTTCGAAGACCAACTGGCGTCCGTGAAAAAATGCGGCCACATGGGCGGCAAGGTGCTGGTGCCCACCCAGGAAGCCGTACAGAAACTGGTGGCTGCCCGCCTGGCGGCTGACGTTGCCGGCGTGCCGACCATCATTCTGGCGCGTACCGACGCCAACGCCGCAGACCTGCTGACCTCGGACTGCGACCCGTATGACCAGCCGTTCGTGACCGGCACCCGCACGCCGGAAGGCTTCTACAAAGTACGCGCCGGCCTCGACCAGGCGATTGCCCGCGGCCTGGCGTACGCGCCCTATGCCGATCTGATCTGGTGTGAAACCGCCAAGCCGGATCTGGACGAGGCCCGTCGCTTCGCCGAAGCGATCAAAAAGGAATACCCGGATCAGCTGCTGTCCTACAACTGCTCGCCTTCCTTCAACTGGAAGAAGAATCTGGACGACGCAACCATCGCCAAATTCCAGCGCGAGCTGTCGGCAATGGGCTACAAGCATCAGTTCATTACGCTGGCCGGCATCCACAACATGTGGCACAGCATGTTCAACCTGGCGCACGACTACGCCCGCAACGACATGACCGCCTACGTGAAACTGCAAGAACAGGAGTTTGCCGACGCCGCCAAGGGCTACACCTTTGTGGCGCACCAGCAGGAAGTGGGCACCGGCTACTTCGATGACATGACCACGGTCATTCAGGGCGGCAAGTCTTCAGTGACCGCACTGACGGGCTCGACGGAAGAAGAACAGTTCCATTAAGCCACTACGTAATGGGAATTCAGAGGCCGCCTACGGGCGGCTTTCTGATGACAGTGAGGGATTTAACCTACGTTGCCAGTCAAGTATTAACGATAGACAACTCAAATCAGCGCCTAAAAGTTAATTAACCACACAATCAATTACCGTCTTCCCCTCCCGGCTAATTAAACGGGAACTTCGTCACGTTCCAGTGACACACATCAAATACAGCCGCCAAATGATATTTATTATCATTTAAGTCAGACCGAACTGTCGCCGCGCCGCAAAAAACATATTTCTCCAAACCCTCTTCGATGCCCGCCCCGGCTGGGGCTAAGCATGAAAACCGTGACCTATCTCATTAATCCTGCGAATAAATTTGATGCAGAAAATTTACTTGCCCTCCTTTTGCACATAAAATCCCGGAATTGATCGCACTGCGACATATCGTCACTGCTTCTACTTCTTTTCCAAGCCCAGAGACCTTTGCTCTCTGTTAAGGACTGCCAGCATGCCCGACTCGACAGGATTGATTGCCCACAATTGGGGCTTCGCCGTGTTTCTCCTTGGTGTCGTCGGCCTCTGCGCCTTCATGCTCGGCCTTTCCAGCCTGCTGGGTTCCAAAGCCTGGGGCCGCAGCAAAAACGAACCGTTCGAATCCGGCATGCTGCCCACCGGCGGCGCCCGTCTGCGGCTCTCGGCAAAATTCTATCTAGTCGCGATGCTCTTCGTGATTTTCGACATTGAAGCCCTCTTTCTGTACGCCTGGTCTGTGTCCGTCCGCGAAAGCGGCTGGACCGGCTTCGCCGAAGCGCTCGTTTTCATAGCAATTCTGTTGGCAGGTCTTGTCTACCTATGGCGGGTAGGGGCGCTCGATTGGGCTCCCGTTGGTCGTCGTAACCGGCAGGCGAAGCTAAAACAATGAGGCTTTGGCAATGCAATATAATCTCACCAGGATCGACCCGGATGCTCCTAACGAGCAGTACCCCATCGGCCAACGCGAAGTCGTTTCCGATCCGTTAGAAGACCAAGTCCATAAAAACATCTACATGGGCAAGCTCGAAGACGTGCTGAATGGCGCGGTCAACTGGGGTCGCAAGAACTCCCTTTGGCCGTACAACTTCGGCCTGTCGTGCTGCTATGTGGAAATGACCACCGCCTTCACGGCGCCCCACGACATCGCGCGCTTCGGCGCCGAAGTGATCCGGGCATCGCCGCGCCAAGCGGATTTCATGGTCATCGCCGGCACCCCGTTTCTAAAGATGGCCCCGATTATCCAGCGCCTCTATGAGCAAATGCTGGAGCCCAAGTGGGTCATCTCCATGGGCGCCTGTGCTAACTCCGGTGGCATGTATGACATCTATTCCGTGGTTCAGGGCGTGGATAAATTCCTCCCTGTGGATGTTTACGTGCCCGGCTGCCCGCCCCGTCCAGAGGCATTTCTGCAAGGCTTGATGCTGTTGCAGGAATCCATTGGCCAGGAGCGTCGTCCCCTTTCCTGGGTCGTCGGTGATCAGGGCGTTTATCGCGCCGAGATGCCGTCGCAGAAGGAACAGCGCCGCGAACAGCGTATTGCGGTGACCAACCTGCGCAGCCCCGACGAAGTCTGATCCAGTTTTTCTTTTACAAAAAGAAGCCTGAACCTGGGTTCATTCTGTACGTTGACCGATAGCGATCGAGACCTATGACTGCAGACACCGCTCTGTACATCCCGCCTCACAAGGCTGACGACCAAGAGGTCGTCGTTGAACTCCATAACCGTTTTGGCGCTGAAGCCTTCAGCGCCCAGTCCACCGTCACTGGCATGCCCGTGCTGTGGGTGCAACGTGCGCGGCTGATCGAAATCCTGACCTTCCTGCGTCAGATGCCCAAGCCGTACGTGATGCTGTACGACCTGCACGGCGTCGACGAGCGCCTGCGCACCAAGCGCCGTGGCCTGCCGGACGCCGACTTCACCGTGTTCTATCACTTGATGTCGATAGAACGTAACAGCGACGTCATGATCAAGGTCGCGCTGTCCGAAAGCGACCTGAGCATGCCGACCGTGACCGGCATCTGGCCGAACGCCAACTGGTACGAGCGTGAAGTCTGGGACATGTTCGGGATCGACTTCCCGGGCCACCCGCACCTGACCCGCATCATGATGCCGCCGACCTGGGAAGGTCACCCGTTGCGCAAGGACTTCCCGGCCCGCGCCACCGAGTTCGACCCCTACAGCCTGACGCTGGCCAAGCAGCAACTGGAAGAGGAAGCCGCGCGTTTCCGTCCGGAAGACTGGGGCATGAAGCGTTCCGGCACCAACGAGGATTACATGTTCCTCAACCTGGGCCCGAACCACCCTTCGGCCCACGGTGCGTTCCGCATCATCCTGCAGCTGGACGGCGAAGAGATCGTCGACTGCGTGCCGGACATCGGTTACCACCACCGTGGCGCCGAGAAAATGGCCGAGCGCCAGTCCTGGCACAGCTACATTCCGTACACCGACCGCATCGATTACCTCGGCGGCGTGATGAATAACCTGCCGTACGTGCTCTCGGTCGAGAAACTGGCCGGCATCACCGTGCCGGATCGGGTCAACGTCATCCGCATCATGATGTCCGAGTTCTTCCGCATCACCAGCCACCTGCTGTTCCTGGGAACGTACATCCAGGACGTGGGCGCCATGACCCCGGTGTTCTTCACATTCACCGACCGTCAGCGCGCCTACACCGTGATCGAAGCCGTCACCGGTTTCCGTCTGCACCCGGCCTGGTTCCGCATCGGCGGTGTCGCCCACGACCTGCCGCGCGGCTGGGAAAAACTGGTCAAGGACTTCATCGACTGGATGCCCAAGCGTCTCGACGAGTACACCAAGGCGGCGCTGCAGAACAGCATCCTCAAGGGTCGTACCGTCGGCGTCGCTGCGTACAACACCAAGGAAGCGCTGGAATGGGGCGTCACCGGGCCCAGCCTGCGTGCGACCGGTCTGGACTTCGACCTGCGCAAGGCGCGTCCGTATTCCGGTTACGAGAACTTCGAATTCGAAGTGCCTCTGGCCCACGACGGCGACGCCTACGATCGCTGCATGGTCCGCGTCGAAGAGATGCGCCAGAGCCTGAAAATCATCGAGCAATGCATGCGCAACATGCCGGCCGGCCCGTACAAGGCGGATCACCCGCTGACCACGCCGCCGCCGAAAGAGCGCACCCTGCAGCACATCGAAACCCTGATCACCCACTTCCTGCAGGTTTCGTGGGGCCCGGTCATGCCGGCCAACGAATCCTTCCAGATGATCGAAGCGACCAAGGGCATCAACAGTTATTACCTGACGAGCGACGGCGGCACCATGAGCTACCGTACCCGGATTCGCACCCCAAGCTACCCGCACCTGCAGCAGATCCCTTCGGTGATCAAAGGCAGCATGGTCGCGGACTTGATTGCGTACCTGGGTAGTATCGATTTCGTTATGGCCGACGTGGACCGCTAAGCATGAACAGCACGCTTATCCAGACAGACCGTTTCGCCCTGAGCGAATCCGAACGCTCGGCCATCGAGCACGAAATGCATCACTACGAGGACCCGCGCGCGGCGTCCATCGAAGCCCTGAAAATCGTCCAGAAGGAACGCGGCTGGGTGCCGGACGGCGCCATCTACGCAATCGGCGAAGTGCTTGGCATCCCTGCCAGCGACGTTGAAGGCGTGGCGACGTTCTATAGCCAGATCTTCCGTCAGCCGGTGGGCCGCCACATCATTCGCGTCTGCAACAGCATGGTCTGTTTCATCGCCGGTCACGAAGACATCGTCAGCGAGATTCAGAGCACGCTGGGCATCGGCCTGGGTCAGACCACCACCGACGGCCGTTTCACGTTGCTGCCGGCCTGCTGCCTGGGCAACTGCGACAAGGCGCCGGCGGTCATGATCGACGACGACACTTTCGGCAATCTACAGCCTGCGGGCGTCGCCCCGCTGCTGGAGGGTTACGTATGACCATCACTTCCTTCGGCCCCGCCAACCTCATCACCCGCGCTCCGGAAACTCATCCGCTGACCTGGCGTCTGCGCGATGACGGCGAGCCGGTGTGGCTCGACGAATATCAGAAGAAAGACGGTTACGCCGCGGCGCGCAAAGCGTTCGCCACACTGTCGCCTGACGAAATCGTCCAGGCCGTCAAAGACTCCGGACTCAAGGGTCGCGGCGGCGCAGGCTTCCCCACGGGCGTGAAGTGGGGGCTGATGCCCAAAGACGAATCCATGAACATCCGTTACCTGCTGTGTAACGCCGATGAAATGGAGCCGAACACCTGGAAGGACCGCATGCTGATGGAGCAACAGCCCCATCTGCTGATCGAAGGCATGCTGATCAGTGCTCGCGCGCTGAAGGCCTACCGCGGTTACATCTTCCTGCGCGGCGAATACACCACTGCGGCCGTGCACCTGCGCCGTGCGGTAAAAGAAGCCGAAGCGGCCGGCCTGCTGGGCAAGAACATCCTCGGCAGCGGTTTTGATTTCGAGCTGATCGTGCACACCGGCGCAGGGCGTTACATCTGCGGCGAAGAAACCGCACTGATCAACTCCCTCGAAGGCCGTCGCGCCAACCCGCGTTCCAAGCCACCCTTCCCTGCCGCCGTTGGCGTATGGGGCAAGCCGACCTGCGTGAACAACGTCGAGACGCTGTGCAACGTCCCGGCCATCGTCAACAACGGCAACGACTGGTACAAGTCCCTCGCCCGCGAAGGCAGCGAAGACCACGGCACCAAGCTGATGGGTTTCTCCGGCAAGGTGAAGAACCCCGGCCTGTGGGAACTGCCCTTCGGCCTGCCGGCCCGCGAGCTGTTCGAGGACTACGCCGGCGGCATGCGCGACGGCTTCAAGCTCAAGTGCTGGCAGCCCGGCGGCGCCGGTACCGGCTTTCTGTTGCCGGAACACCTCGATTGCCAATTCTACGCCGGCGGCGTGGCCAAGGTCGGCACCCGGATGGGGACCGGTCTGGCGATGGCGGTGGACGACAAGGTCAACATGGTGTCGCTGCTGCGCAACATGGAAGAGTTCTTCGCCCAGGAGTCGTGCGGGTTCTGCACGCCGTGCCGCGATGGCTTGCCCTGGAGCGTAAAGATGCTGCGCGCCCTCGAAAACGGTCAGGGTCAACCGGGCGATATCGAGACGCTGCTGGGGTTGGTCAACTTCCTCGGCCCAGGCAAAACCTTCTGCGCCCACGCACCGGGCGCCGTGGAACCTCTGGGCAGCGCGATCAAGTACTTCCGGCCGGAATTCGAGGCAGGCATCGCACCGACACGTGCGGGCGACCTCAATCAGGTCATCAGTCCGACCATGGTCGGCGCATAACACGATAAACGGTCGGCGGCTCACAAGGCCGCCTTCCCTGCATCCGACGACGCCGCGAGGCTGTTTGAGTCGGATGGCACCGAGATTCCATTAGCCACGCCCGCTGACACCGGGCCAACGAAGAACTTTGAACCATGGCCACTATCCACGTAGACGGCAAAGCGCTCGAAGTCGATGGCGCAGACAACCTGTTACAGGCGTGTCTGTCGCTGGGCCTCGACATCCCTTATTTCTGCTGGCATCCGGCACTTGGCAGTGTTGGCGCCTGTCGCCAGTGCGCGGTCAAGCAGTACACCGACGAGAACGACACCCGTGGTCGTATCGTCATGTCCTGCATGACGCCCGCCACTGACAACACCTGGATCTCCATCGAAGACGACGAATCCAAGGCGTTTCGCGCCAGCGTCGTCGAATGGCTGATGACCAACCACCCGCACGACTGCCCGGTCTGCGAGGAAGGCGGTCACTGTCATTTGCAGGACATGACGGTGATGACCGGCCACAACGAGCGCCGCTATCGCTTCACCAAGCGCACCCACCAGAACCAGGAACTGGGGCCGTTCATCGCACACGAGATGAACCGCTGCATCGCCTGCTATCGCTGCGTGCGCTTCTATAAGGACTACGCCGGCGGCACTGACCTCGGCGTGTTTGGCGCCCACGACAACGTGTACTTCGGTCGCGTTGAAGACGGCACCCTGGAAAGCGAATTCTCCGGCAACCTCACCGAGGTCTGCCCGACCGGTGTATTCACCGACAAGACCCACTCCGAGCGCTACAACCGGAAATGGGACATGCAGTTCTCGCCGAGCATCTGCCACGGCTGCTCAAGCGGCTGCAACATCAGCCCGGGCGAACGTTATGGCGAAATCCGCCGTATCGAAAACCGCTACAACGGTTCGGTGAACCAGTATTTCCTCTGCGACCGTGGCCGTTTCGGTTATGGCTACGTCAACCGCACGGACCGTCCGCGCCAGCCGCTGGCCGAAGGCATCAAGCTGGGCCTGGACGCTGCGCTGGACAAGGCCGCTGACCTGCTGCGCGGGCGCAACATCGTCGGCATCGGTTCGCCCCGCGCCAGCCTGGAAAGCAACTTCGCCCTGCGCGAACTGGTCGGCGCCGAGCACTTCTACTCGGGCATCGAAGCCGGGGAGCTGGAGCGTCTGCGCCTGATCGCCCAAGTGCTGAAAGACAGCCCGCTGCCGATCCCGACCCTGCGTGAAGTCGAAGAGCACGACGCCGTGTTCATCCTTGGCGAAGACGTCACCCAGACCGCTGCGCGCATGGCCCTCGGCTTGCGTCAGTCGGTGAAGAACAAAGCCGAAGACATGGCCGCTGCGATGAAAGTCCAGCCATGGCTCGACGCTGCGGTTAAGAACATCGGTCAGCACGAGTTGAACCCGCTGTTCATCGCCAGCCTCACCGACACCCGCCTCGACGACATCGCCGAAGAGTGCGTGCACGCGGCGCCCGACGATCTGGCGCGCATCGGTTTCGCCGTGGCCCACGCCATCGACCCGAGCGCTCCGGCCGTTGTTGGCCTGGACAGCGAAGCGCTGGAACTGGCCGAGCGCATTGCTGCTGCGCTGCTTGAAGCCAAGCGCCCACTGATCGTATCCGGCGCCTCGCTGGGCTCGAACGCGCTGATCGAAGCCGCGGCGAACATCGCCAAGGCCTTGAAGCTGCGCGACAAGCAGGGCTCGCTGAGCCTGATCGTGCCGGAAGCCAACAGCATGGGCCTGACCCTGTTCGGTGGCGACTCGGTCGACGCTGCGCTGCAGGCCGTGATTTCGGGCCAGGCCGACGCCATCGTCGTGCTGGAAAACGATCTATTCACCCGCGTTGATGCCGCTACGGTCGAGGCTGCATTGAAGGCCGCGAAAGTGGTGATCGTTGCTGATCACCAAAAGACTGCGACCACCGACCGCGCGCATCTGGTGCTGCCGGCTGCAAGTTTTGCCGAAGGCGACGGCACGCTGGTCAGCCAGGAAGGCCGCGCCCAGCGCTTCTTCCAGGTCTTTGATCCAACTTACCTGGACGCAAGCATTCTGGTTCACGAAGGCTGGCGCTGGCTGCATGCTCTGCGCGCTACCCTGTTGAATCAGCCAGTTGACTGGACTCAGCTCGATCACGTCACCGCTGCCTGCGCTGCGAGCAATCCGCAACTGGCCGGCATCGTCGGTGCTGCGCCGTCTGCTGCGTTCCGCATCAAGGGCCTGAAACTGGCTCGCGAGCCGCTGCGTTACAGCGGCCGGACCGCCATGCGCGCCAATATCAGCGTCCACGAACCGCGCACACCGCAGGACAAGGACACCGCGTTCGCGTTCTCGATGGAAGGGTATTCGGGCTCTGCCGAACCCCGCTCCCAGGTGCCGTTCGCCTGGTCGCCGGGCTGGAACTCGCCACAGGCGTGGAACAAGTTCCAGGACGAAGTCGGTGGTCACCTGCGTGCCGGCGATCCGGGCGTGCGCCTGATCGAAAGCAGCGGCGACAAGCTGGGCTGGTTCGCCAATGTCCCGCGTGCCTTCTCCCCTGCACAAGGAACCTGGCAGGTCGTGCCGTTCTATCACCTGTTCGGCAGCGAGGAGACTTCCTCCAAAGCCGCGCCGGTTCAAGAGCGCATTCCTCAGGCATATGTGGCGCTGGCCAAGTCCGAAGCGGACCGTCTGGGCGTCAACGACGGCGCACTGCTGAGCCTGAGTGTTGCCGGACAGACACTGCGTCTGCCGCTGCGCATCAGCGAAGAACTGGGCGCAGGCCTGGTGGCATTGCCGTCCGGTCTGGCCGGCATTCCTCCGGCGCTGTTCGGCAAAACCGTTGATGCCGTGCAGGAGGCCGCTCAATGACCTGGTTCACCCCTGAAGTGATCGACTCGATCATCGCTGTCGTCAAGGCCATCGTGGTGTTGCTCGCCGTGGTGGTCTGCGGTGCGCTGCTCAGCTTCGTCGAACGTCGTCTGCTGGGCTGGTGGCAGGACCGTTACGGTCCGAACCGCGTCGGTCCGTTCGGCATGTTCCAGATCGCCGCCGACATGCTGAAGATGTTCTTTAAAGAGGACTGGAACCCGCCCTTCGTCGACCGGGTGATCTTCACCCTGGCGCCGGTGGTGGCCATGAGCGCGCTGTTGATCGCGTTCTCG
Organism: Pseudomonas sp. HP_12; assembly: GCF_055283955.1. Classification (NCBI taxonomy): domain Bacteria; kingdom Pseudomonadati; phylum Pseudomonadota; class Gammaproteobacteria; order Pseudomonadales; family Pseudomonadaceae; genus Pseudomonas; species Pseudomonas sp. HP_12. The sequence goes on along the minus strand of NZ_JBTOQG010000019.1, from coordinate 14,925 downwards.
GTCATCCCGGTGACCCAGACCTGGGTAGTCGCCGACCTGAACATCGGTCTGCTGTTCTTCTTCGCCATGGCCGGTCTGTCGGTCTATGCGGTGCTGTTCGCCGGTTGGTCATCGAACAACAAGTACGCCCTGCTGGGCAGCTTGCGTGCCTCGGCGCAGACCGTGTCGTACGAAGTGTTCCTCGGCCTGTCGCTGATGGGCATCGTGGTGCAGGTCGGTTCGTTCAACATGGGCGACATCGTCAAGTACCAGGCCGATCACCTGTGGTTCATCATTCCGCAGTTCTTCGGCTTCTGTACCTTCTTCATCGCTGGCGTCGCCGTGACTCACCGTCACCCGTTCGACCAGCCGGAAGCGGAACAGGAACTGGCCGACGGTTACCACATTGAATACGCTGGCATGAAATGGGGCATGTTCTTCGTCGGTGAGTACATCGGCATCATCCTGATCTCGGCGCTGCTGGTGACCCTGTTCTTCGGTGGCTGGCATGGTCCGTTCGATATCCTGCCGCAACTGTCGTTCATGTGGTTTGCCCTGAAAACCGCGTTCTTCATCATGCTGTTCATCCTGTTGCGTGCTTCGATCCCTCGTCCGCGTTATGACCAGGTGATGGATTTCAGCTGGAAGTTCTGCTTGCCACTGACCCTGATCAATTTGCTGGTGACCGCTGCGGTCGTCCTGGCGGCTCAGTGAGGATTTGACCCATGTTCAAATATATTGGCGACATCGTTAAGGGTACGGGTACCCAGCTGCGCAGCCTGATCATGGTCTTCGGCCATGGCTTCCGTAAGCGTGACACCCTGCAATATCCGGAAGAGCAGGTCTATCTGCCGCCGCGCTACCGTGGCCGCATCGTCCTGACCCGCGACCCCGACGGCGAAGAGCGCTGCGTGGCGTGCAACCTGTGCGCCGTGGCGTGCCCGGTGGGTTGCATCTCGCTGCAGAAGGCCGAGACCGACGACGGTCGTTGGTACCCGGAGTTCTTCCGCATCAATTTCTCGCGTTGCATCTTCTGCGGCATGTGTGAGGAAGCTTGCCCGACCACCGCGATCCAGCTGACACCGGATTTCGAGATGGCCGAGTTCAAACGTCAGGATCTGGTGTACGAGAAGGAAGATCTGCTGATCTCCGGCCCCGGCAAGAACCCTGATTACAACTTCTACCGCGTTGCGGGGATGGCCATCGCCGGCAAGCCGAAAGGCGATGCCCAGAACGAAGCCCAGCCCATCAACGTCAAGAGCTTGCTGCCTTAAGGAAGAAAGATGGAATTCGCTTTCTATTTCGCATCCGGCATCGCTGTGGTGGCCACCCTTCGGGTGATCACCAACACAAACCCGGTGCACGCCCTGCTCTACCTGATCATTTCGCTGATCGCTGTGGCCATGACCTTCTTCAGCCTCGGCGCGCCGTTTGCCGGTGCCCTGGAAGTCATCGCCTATGCGGGCGCCATCATGGTGCTGTTCGTCTTCGTGGTGATGATGCTGAACCTGGGCCCGGCCTCGGTTCAACAAGAACGCGCCTGGCTCAAACCCGGCATCTGGCTCGGTCCGATTCTGCTGGGCGGCCTGCTCCTGGCGGAATTGATTTACGTGCTGTTCGCCAACTCCACCGGCGCTTCCATCGGTCACACCACGGTGGACGCCAAAGCCGTCGGCATCAGCCTGTTCGGCCCTTACCTGCTGGTTGTCGAACTCGCCTCGATGCTGCTGCTTGCGGCAGCCGTGACGGCGTTCCATGTCGGCCGCAACGAGGCGAAGGAGTAAAGCCATGAACTCAGCAATCCCTCTGGAACATGGTCTGGCGGTCGCCGGCATCCTGTTCTGCCTCGGCCTGGCGGGCCTGTTGGTACGCCGCAACATTCTGTTCGTGTTGATGAGCCTGGAAATCATGATGAACGCAGCCGCGCTGGCCTTTGTCGTCGCGGGCAGCCGTTGGGCACAGCCTGACGGCCAGATCATGTTCATTCTGGTGATCAGCCTTGCCGCAGCCGAGGCCAGCATTGGCCTGGCGATTCTGCTGCAACTGTATCGCCGCTTCCACACGCTCGATATCGACGCTGCCAGCGAGATGCGCGGATGAACCTACTCTTTCTGACTTTCGTATTCCCCCTGATCGGTTTCCTGCTGCTGTCGTTTTCGCGCGGCAAATGGTCGGAAAACCTCTCAGCCCTGATCGGCGTGGGCTCCATTGGCCTGTCGGCCATCGTGGCCGCTTACGTGATCTTCCAGTTCAACGTCTCACCACCGGAAGGCGGTCACCTGACCATGGTGCTGTGGCGCTGGATGTCAGTGGACGGCTTCGAGCCCAACTTCGCCCTGTATGTCGATGGCCTGTCCATCACCATGCTCGGTGTGGTGGTCGGCGTCGGCTTCCTGATTCACCTGTTCGCCTCGTGGTACATGCGCGGTGAAGACGGCTATTCGCGCTTCTTCGCCTACACCAACCTGTTCATTGCCAGCATGTTGTTCCTGATCCTGGGCGATAACCTGCTGTTCATCTACTTCGGTTGGGAAGGCGTGGGCCTGTGCTCGTACTTGTTGATCGGTTTCTATTACAGCAACCGCAACAACGGCAACGCGGCACTGAAAGCCTTCATCGTGACCCGCATTGGCGACGTGTTCATGGCCATCGGCCTGTTCATCCTGTTCCAGCAGCTGGGCACGCTGAACATTCAGGAACTGCTGGTTCGCGCACCACAGCACTTCAAGGTCGGTGATTTCTGGATCGTTCTGGCCACACTGATGCTGCTGGGCGGTGCTGTCGGTAAATCCGCGCAACTGCCGCTGCAAACCTGGCTGGCGGATGCGATGGCCGGTCCTACTCCGGTGTCGGCACTGATCCACGCCGCCACCATGGTGACCGCGGGCGTTTACCTGATCGCGCGGACCCACGGCCTGTTCATCCTCGCTCCGGACATCCTGCATCTGGTCGGCATCGTCGGGGGCGTGACTCTCGTACTGGCAGGTTTCGCGGCACTGGTGCAGACCGACATCAAACGTATCCTCGCCTACTCGACCATGAGCCAGATCGGCTACATGTTCCTGGCGCTGGGCGTGGGTGCATGGGACGGCGCGATTTTCCACCTGATGACCCACGCCTTCTTCAAGGCGCTGCTGTTCCTCGCGTCCGGTGCGGTGATCGTTGCCTGCCACCACGAGCAGAACATCTTCAAGATGGGCGGCCTGTGGAAGAAGCTGCCACTGGCCTACGCCAGCTTCATCGTCGGCGGCGCGGCGTTGTCGGCCTTGCCACTGGTCACTGCGGGTTTCTACTCCAAGGACGAAATCCTCTGGGAAGCGTTCGCCAGCGGTCATCAGTACCTGCTTTATGCCGGTCTGGTCGGTGCGTTCATGACCTCGCTGTACACCTTCCGCCTGATCTTCATCGCCTTCCACGGCGAAGCGAAGACCGAAGCCCACGCCGGCCACGGGATTTCCCACTGGTTGCCGCTGGGTGTGCTGATCGTGCTGTCGACGTTCATTGGCGCCTGGATTCATCCGCCACTGGCCGGCGTCCTGCCGGAAAGCGCAGGGCATGCTGGCGGCGAAGCCAAGCACAGCCTGGAAATCGCCTCGGGCGCCATCGCTCTGGCGGGCATCCTGCTGGCGGCGGTGCTGTTCCTCGGCAAGCGTCGTCTGGCCACGGCCATCGCCAACAGCGGTCCGGGTCGTTTCCTGTCTGCATGGTGGTTTGCGGCCTGGGGCTTCGACTGGGTGTATGACGTGCTGTTCGTCAAACCTTACCTGGCGATCAGCCGCCTGCTGCGTGGCGACCCGCTTGACCACACAATCGGCCTGATTCCGCGTCTGGTCAAAGCCGGCAACGGCTTGATGACCCGCACCGAAACCGGTCAGCTCCGTTGGTACGCCGCTTCGATCGCCGCAGGTGCCGTACTGGTACTCGGCGCGATTGTGCTGGTCTGATGAGTCGAACTGACATGAACCTTGCGACTTTGCGAAAGGAATTGAGCCCGTCATGATTCTGCCCTGGCTAATCCTGATCCCCTTCATCGGCGGCCTGCTGTGCTGGCAAGGTGAGCGCTTCGGCCCTACCCTGCCGCGCTGGATTGCGCTGTTGACCATGTCTCTCGAGACGATTCTGGGCCTGTGGGTCTGGAGCACCGGTACGTTTACCTACGCTCCAGTTCCGGGCGCCGATCCGACCTGGGCCCTTGAATTCAAGCTCCAGTGGATCCAGCGCTTCGGCATCAGCGTGCACCTGGCCCTCGATGGCCTGTCCCTGCTGATGATTCTGCTGACCGGCCTGCTGGGTATCCTCTCGGTACTCTGCTCGTGGAAAGAGATTCAACGTAACGTCGGCTTCTTCCACCTGAACCTGATGTGGATCCTGGGCGGTGTCGTCGGCGTGTTCCTCGCCATCGACCTGTTCATGTTCTTCTTCTTCTGGGAAATGATGCTGGTGCCGATGTACTTCCTCATCGCGCTCTGGGGTCACAGCTCGGCGGACGGCAAGAAGACACGGATCTACGCAGCGACCAAGTTCTTCATCTTCACTCAGGCCAGCGGCCTGATCATGTTGGTGGCGATCCTGGGTCTGGTCCTGGTGCACTTCAACCAGACCGGCGTGATCACCTTCGGCTACGCGGACCTGCTGAAAACCAAGCTGTCCCACGGCACCGAATACATCCTGATGCTGGGCTTCTTCATTGCTTTCGCGGTGAAGCTGCCAATCGTGCCGCTGCACTCCTGGTTGCCTGACGCTCACGCCCAGGCGCCGACCGCAGGTTCCGTGGACCTGGCGGGCATCCTGCTGAAGACCGCTGCGTATGGTCTGCTGCGTTTTGCCCTGCCGCTGTTTCCGAATGCCTCGGCCGAGTTCGCGCCGATCGCCATGGTGCTGGGCCTGATCGGTATCTTCTACGGTGCTTTCCTCGCCTTCGCCCAGACCGACATCAAGCGCCTGATCGCGTTTTCCAGCGTTTCGCACATGGGCTTCGTGCTGATCGGCATCTACTCCGGTAGCCAGCAGGCGCTGCAAGGCGTCGTCGTTCAGATGCTCGCTCACGGTCTGTCGGCTGCCGCGCTGTTTATCCTCAGCGGTCAGTTGTACGAGCGTCTGCACACCCGCGACATGCGCGAAATGGGTGGCCTGTGGAGCAAGATCGCGTACCTGCCGGCCATCAGCCTGTTCTTCGCCGCTGCGTCGCTGGGCCTGCCAGGCACCGGTAACTTCGTCGGTGAATTCCTGATCCTGATCGGCAGCTTTGTCAGCGCGCCGTGGATTACCGCCATCGCTACATCCGGTCTGGTGTTCGGTTCTGTCTACTCGCTGATCATGATCCACCGCGCCTACTTCGGCCCGGCCAAATCCGACGCGGTCTACAAAGGCATGGACGGTCGGGAATTGATCATGGTGCTGGGTCTGGCGGTGTTGTTGATTCTGCTGGGCGTGTACCCGCAACCGATCCTCGACACATCCTCGGCGACCATGCATGGCGTGCAGCAATGGCTCGGCACCGCCTTCACTCAACTCGCTTCGGCCCGGTAAGAGCGCTATGGACCTGACGATTCAACACTTTATTGCGCTGGCGCCGCTGCTGATTACCAGCATCACCGTTGTGGTGGTGATGCTGGGCATCGCATGGCGTCGCAGTCACTCGCAATCATTCCTGCTGACGGTAGCGGGACTCAACCTGGCTTTGCTGTCCATCTACCCGGCGCTGAAAGTTGCGCCGCTGGTGGTCACGCCTTTGCTGCAAATCGACAGCTTCGCCTGCCTCTACATGGGCATCATTCTGGTGTCGACCCTGGCCTGCGTCACCCTGGCTCACGCCTACCTGGGTGAAGGCAAGGCGGGTTATCCGGGCAACCGCGAAGAACTTTACCTGCTGATCCTCATGGCTGCGGCCGGCGGGCTGGTGCTGGTCGCCGCGCAACACCTGGCAAGCCTGTTCATTGGTCTGGAGTTGCTGTCGGTGCCGGTCTACGGTCTGGTGGCTTACGCGTTCTTCAACAAGCGTTCGCTGGAAGGTGGCATCAAGTACATGGTGCTGTCGGCAGCCGGCTCGGCGTTCCTGCTGTTCGGTATGGCGCTGCTGTATGCCGAATCCGGCAGCCTGGGTTTCAGCGAAATCGGCAAGGCCATCGCCGCCACCGGCATGCCAAGCCCGATCGCCAGCCTGGGTCTGGGCATGATGCTGGTGGGTCTGGGCTTCAAGCTGTCGCTGGTGCCGTTCCACTTGTGGACACCGGACGTGTACGAAGGCGCCCCTGCCCCGGTAGCGGCTTTCCTCGCTACGGCCAGTAAGGTCGCGGTGTTCGGCGTGCTGGTTCGTCTGTTCCAGATATCTCCGGCAGCCACCAGTGGCGTGCTGACGGACGTGATGTCGGTCATCGCCGTGGCGTCGATCCTCGTCGGTAACCTGCTGGCGCTGACGCAGAACAACCTCAAGCGTCTGCTGGGTTACTCGTCCATCGCGCACTTCGGTTACCTGATGATCGCGATGGTGGCGAGCAAGGGCATGGCGGTCGAGGCGATCAACGTCTATCTGGTCACCTACGTGCTGACCAGCCTGGGCGCGTTCGGCGTGGTCACGCTGATGTCGTCGCCTTACAGCGGCCGCGATGCCGACGCGATGTTCGAATACCGCGGTCTGTTCTGGCGTCGTCCGTACCTGACGGCGGTGCTGACCGTGATGATGCTGTCCCTGGCGGGTATCCCGCTGACGACGGGCTTCATCGGCAAGTTCTACATCATCGCAACCGGCGTCGAAGCGCACCTGTGGTGGCTGACCGGTTCGCTGGTCGTGGGCAGCGCCATTGGCGTGTTCTATTACCTGCGTGTGATGGTGACGTTGTACCTGCAAGACTCGAAGATCCAGCGCCACGACGCCCCGTTCAACTGGGCGCAACGTGCAGGTGGTGTGATGCTGTTGGGGATTACGCTGTTGGCGTTCTTCCTGGGCGTCTATCCGCAACCGCTGCTGACCCTGGTGGGCCATGCGGGTTTGTGATGGTTGAGTGATGCACAAAAAACCCTGCCTTCGAGCAGGGTTTTTTTATGGCTTTGATTTAGTACTTCGGCACACTTCAGGATCAAGAGCATCTGCCTAACGGCAGACATTTCGCCTTCGGCGAGTTACTTGGAAAAGCACCCCAAGCTTTTGATCTTGATCTTCATGCACAGGAAGTCCAGACGACGTCAATCGCGACTTGGGTGCAGGCTGAACGTAGGTCTCGCGCAGTGGGCCGAGCCGCATGGATGCGGCGAGAGCTGCCCCCCGCCATGGATGGCGGATGGCAGCGGGCCCACGGAGCGAGACCGGAGTGAAGGAACCCTGACGAAGGAAGGGCCCAACCAGGAGCACAAGCCCTTGGTTACTTGGGGCTTTATCAAGTAACTCGCCGAAGGCGAAATGTCTGCCGTTAGGCAGACGCTTTAGGTCTTGATCTTAGAAGCACACGCTAACCGGGCAATCGAACGGTTTTCTTGTCGCCGGTAAACAACGCCCACGTCGACATAAACAACGCCGCCACCATCGGCCCGATCACAAACCCGTTCAACCCGAACACCGCCATCCCGCCCAGCGTCGAAATCAGAATCAGGTAATCGGGCATCCGCGTGTCCTTGCCCACCAGGATCGGACGCAACACGTTATCCACCAGCCCGATCACAAACACCCCGAACAGCCCCAACACCACGCCCTGCCAGATCATCCCGCTGAGCAGGAAATACAGCGCGACCGGCGCCCAGACAATCCCCGCCCCCACCGCCGGCAGCAACGACAGAAACGCCATCATCACCGCCCACAGCAACGCGCTCGGGATATCCAGTGCCCAGAAAATAAACCCGCCCAACGCGCCCTGCGTCACCGCCACCACGATATTGCCCTTCACAGTAGCGCGAACCACACGGGTGAACTTCAACTGCAGGCGGCGCTTCTGCGGCTCAGCCAGCGGAATCGCGATGCGGATCTTGCGAGTGAGGTCCTGCCCATCGCGCAGGAAGAAGAACAGTAAGTACAGCATGATGAAAAAGCTGACGACGAAATCGAACGTGCCCTGCCCAAAGCTGAATGCCTGCGTGGCCAGGTAGTTGCTGCCCTGCATCGCGCTTTTGGCGATCTTGTCGCGCAACCCGTTGAAATCCCCCATGCCCAGGCGATCAAGCCAGTGCTGCACATAGGGCGGCAGCAGCACTTTGAATTCAGCCAGGTATTTGGCAATGTCGAGCTGACCACTTTCCACATTCTTGTAAAGCGTCGCCCCCTCCTGAACCATCAACGCCGCGATGACGATCACCGGCAGAATCGCGATCAGCAGACAAATCGTCAGCGTGCACAAAGAGGTCAGGTTGCGCTGCCAACCGAAGCGGGCCAGCAGACGGCGTTGCAGCGGCGCAAAGATAATCCCGAGGATCACCGCCCAGAACACCGCGCCGTAGAACGGCAGCAGGATCCAGATGAACGCGATGGTCACCAGTATCAATAACAGCAGCAGGGTTTTGTTTTGTAGCGCGGTTTCGTTCATGTTTCTTCCATGTCATTACACCGCGCCAAGCACACGGTCTGATGCTTAGTCCGTCAATCGCCACAGGAGTGCCGCGGCTGAAGTGCAAGGTCAATGGAGGAGGTGCGGACAGCGAGCCCCGATCGAGGCCCGCCACCCCGGTCTAGATTCTGAACTGCCGGACCAACTGGCCGAGACGCTGATTCAGTTCTGTGAGGTTGCGCGACGTGGAGGCGCCGTGGCGGGTTTCATCGGCCACGCTCTCGACCGCCACGGCAATCTGGTGGACGCTGCGATTGATCTCTTCCGCCACGGCCGTCTGCTCTTCTGCGGCGCTGGCAATCTGCGCGTTCATGGCGTTGATCGTGCCGATCAGTTGACCGATCGTATCCAGCGACGCGCCGGCTTCATTGGCGCGCGCGGAGGTCCCGTCGCCCGCCTCGCTCGAGCGTCGCATCGCCTGCACCGCGCCCTGTGTGCCCTGCTGCAAGCGTTCGATCATGCCCTGGATTTCCTGAGTGCTTTGCTGCGTACGGCTGGCCAGCGCACGCACCTCATCCGCCACCACTGCGAACCCGCGGCCCGCTTCGCCGGCACGCGCAGCTTCAATGGCAGCGTTGAGCGCCAGAAGGTTGGTTTGATCGGCGATGGAACGAATCACTCCGAGCACGCCGGCGATCGACGACACGTCATTCTGCAGGCTGTCCAGTGAGGTACCGCTGTCGCGGATGTCGTTCACCAGCGCGTGAATCTGCTGGATGCTGCCGTCGACCACTCGCTTGGCGGCCTGACCTTCGGCATCGGTTTGCTGCGCCGCAACCGAAGCACCTTGAGCGCTCTTCGCGACTTCCTGCGCAGCGGCCGACATCTGATTGATCGCCGTGGCAACCTGATCAGTTTCGTGACGCTGACGCTCCATTGCCTGCTCGGAACGTTGCGCCTGGTCGGTCACTTCACCCACCAGCCCGGTCAGTTGTGCGGTCATTTCGGCGATCTGCCGGACCAGCCCATGAATCTTGTCCACAAAGCGGTTGAACGACCCGGCCAGCTCGCCGAGTTCGTCCTGGGAGGTCACCGCCAGGCGCTGAGTCAGATCACCCTCTCCGGCGGCGATGTCATCGAGGTTGGCTTTCATCAGGCGCAGCGGCCGCAGAATACCGCCCGCGATCCAGAAACCCACCGCTGCGATAATCACCAATACCAGCAGCGTGATGCCAATGATGCTGACCAGCATGTTCTGCCGGCGCTCGGCGACATTCTTCTGCAGCTCCTGGACCTTGGCATCAATGTTGTCCAGATTGATCGATGACCCGAAGGCCATGTCCCATTTCGGCAGGTATTCGGTGTAACCCAGTTTGGGAACCAGCTCGCTCGAACCGGGCAGCGCGGAGGAATATTCCAGGTAATGAGTACCCGCTTTCGCCACGTCAACGAGACCGGCATTCACGAAAACGCCTTTTGGATCGCGGGCATCCTTGAAGCTCTTGCCGATGCCGTCAGGGCTATTGCCCTTGAACAGCCGCACCGCCTGAGAGTCGTAGCCGAAGAAATACCCGTCCTTGGCGTAGGTGACCTGGGAGAGCATCTTGATGACCTGCGCCCGCGCTTCCATGTCACCCGGGGCCGACGCGTCATAAAGCGGTTTGATGGTGCACAGCGCAACGGCCACGTAACTTTGCAACGTGGCTTTGGCCTCAGCGAGCAGGTGCTGGCGGGTTTCTTCGACGTCGCGCTTGCCCTGCTCACGCAGCATGATGACGGTGCTGACGCTGATGATCAGTGCGAACACCAACACCGGAAGCACGGCAAGCGAAAGTACTTTGGCTTTGAGATTTAGCCGCATGGCAGTCATGACCCTTTGTTTTTGTGCGTTGAGCCGTTGGGGTTCCTTTACGGTTAACGGCCCGGCGCACAAAAAGTTGAGGTCACTAGGAATGAGGCGCGCTTTCGCTCCCGGGCAGTTGCGGGCTGAGTCGCTCGGGCAGATCGATGCGTACTTGCAGCCCGCCCATGGGGCTGTCCAGCAACTGAATGCGCCCGCCCCACGCCTCCACGATATCCTTGACGATGCCGAGGCCCAGACCGTGGCCGGTCACTTGCTCGTCCAGACGATTGCCACGGCCGATCACTTCATCGCGATGCTGCGAGGGGATGCCCGGGCCATCGTCGTCGATCAAAAGACAGTAGCCATCAGCACCTTTGGCAATGGTCAGCCTGACCTGGCTGTCGGCCCACTTGCAGGCGTTGTCCATCACGTTGCCCAACAACTCGAGGATGTCCTCCCGATCCCACGGCAGGAACAGATCCGCAGCGATCTCACTGCTCAGCTCCAGATGCTCGCCATGAATCATCCGCAATGTGGAGAACAGCCCGGGTATCTCCGCAGCACAATCAAACCGCGCACCCGGCAGCGCATCGCCTGACAAACGCGCGCGATTAAGCTCACGCTCCAGACGCTGCTGAATGTGCTGCAGCTGATCGCGCAGGGTCTCGCGCACATGCGGATGACCTGCCAGCCTGTCGCCTTCGGCCAGGCTCATCAGCACGGCCAGCGGCGTTTTCAGCGCATGGCCCATATTGCCAAGGGCATTGCGGGAGCGCTTGAGACTGTCCTCGGTGTGGGCCAGCAGATGATTGATCTGCGCGACCAGCGGTTCAAGTTCCACCGGCACTCGCTCATCAAGTTGCGAGCGCTGCCCTTGTTGCAGCTGGAAAATCTGTTCTCTGGCCCTTTCCAGCGGGCGCAATGCGCGGCGAACCGTGACGCGCTGCAACACCAGAATCAATATCAGGGCCATCAGCCCCAACCCGAGACCGATGCGCTGGACCAGTGCGAAACTGTCTCGCACCGGGGTGTAGTCCTGAGCGACGGTGATGGAGATGGTTTGCCCGAACTTGCGGTAATCGGTGTGCAGCAGCAACAGCGATTGGTCGGTCTTCTCAAGCGCGAGATCGGCGTGCAGACCGGGCTTGCCCGGATGCGGCAACTCTAGATCCCACAGCGAACGCGACCGCCAATGGCCCTGGTCGAAATCAATCCGGAAATAATGGCCGGAATAGGGTCGTTGATAGCCGGGCGACAGCCGATGCTCATCGAGCTGCAAGCCGTCAGGGCCGCGAACCAGTGCCACCAGCAGCAGCTCGCTTTCATTGCGCAGGCCAGACTCGAGATAACGCTGCAAGCCGACTTCAAACAACCACAGGCTGATCTGCGCCAGGACCAGCCCCACAATCAGCAGCACGCTGATCAGGCCCAGGCTCAAGCGTCGCTGTATCGACCTCACTCGCCCGTCCCGGCAAAACGATAGCCTTGCCCGCGTCGTGTCTCGACCACGGCCCGCCCAAGCTTGCGGCGCAAATGATTGACGTGGACCTCGATCACGTTCGAGTCCCGCTCGTTCTCCCCGTCATAAAGATGCTCGGCCAGATGACTTTTGGACAGAATCTGCCCGGGGTGGAGCATGAAGTAACGCAGCAGGCGAAACTCCGCCGCCGTCAGCTGGATGTCCTCCTCCCCGCGACTGACGCACTGGCGCCCTTCGTCCAGGTGCAGGCCGGCGGCTTCAAGTTTCGGCTGATTGGCCAGACCACGGACACGGCGAAGCAGCGCCTGAATGCGCAGCTGCAACTCTTCGGGATGAAAGGGCTTGGTCAGATAGTCGTCGGCGCCAGCCTTGAGTCCTTCGATACGTTCGGCCCACGAGGCCCGCGCCGTCAGAATGAGTACGGGGGTGGACAGCCCGCCGGACCGCCATTTCTGCAGGACCTCTAGTCCCGGAACGCCTGGCAGACCGAGATCAAGCACGATCAGGTCGTAAGGCTCGGTAGCCCCTTGATGAACCGCATCGCGGCCGTCAGTCAGCCAGTCGATCGCGTAACCCTGCCTGCCAAGCGTACTGATGAGCTCGTCCGCCAGGGGAACGTGGTCCTCAACCAATAACAAACGCATCAATCGTCTTCCTTGTCTTGCAACAGGCGGCTGTCACCGGCATCGAATTTCAGTTCGCGCACCACATGATCCGCAGTGAGCAGCTCGATCTCATAGACCAACACACCGTGTTTTTCCTCAAGTTCGGCTTCAAGCAGCTTGGAGCCGGGGTAACGTCCCAGTGCCTGATCAATGAACTGCTCAAGTGGCAGAATCACGCCTTTCCTGCGCAGCTCAAGCACCTCGTCCTGATTCAGATCCCGAGCCAGACACGCTAGGCTCGGGGTGACCGCACACGCGGCCACCAGACAGTAAACGAAACGCTTGGCGGGACGCTTACTGGAGATCATCAGGCGTCCTGATGGTCTTTGAGGATCTGCCCGCTGACGGCGTCGACTTCAACGTCCCACTCCACACCTTGCGTATCGCGCAGTTCGATCTGGTAAACATACTTGCCATATTCCTGTTCCAGCTCGGTGTCAGTGATGGTGGATTTCGGATGCTTCGCCAAGGCGACGGCGTTGAGCTTTTCAAAGGATTGAATAGTACCTGCATCGCGCAGTTTCAGCGCCTCATCTGGACCCAGATCCCGGGCCTGGACATAACCGGCTGTGAGGGTGAGTGCAGTGGCAGCGATAAAAGCAGTCAGGAATTTCATGGTGGATCTCCGTAGTGGTCTGGTTGTTTACGGAGCCAACGATAACCCGGCGAACTTAATTGAAGCTGAATTCATCTGGCTACGTGCCACTACGTGGCAAGCCGCCGGTGGATGTAAGCGAGATCCACGATATGATTCTCCCCTGTCCGACCATGGAGGGGCCATGAGCAACATTCACATCAAATACCCGGCATTGACCATCAAGGCCGGCAGGCGCGCGATGACGCGGATCAGGGAGCAAGGGCTGTTGCCGATAGATGTGGGCATCATCCCGGGCGCGGCGGGTGGACCGAAAGCACTGGGGATTCAGGGACTGGATCTGGCGCTGTTCGGCGAATGGCTGCCCCGGGCTCAGCGGGAGCGCTCCTTGATTGGCGCCTCCATCGGTTCCTGGCGCTTTGCAAGCGCATGCTTGCCGGACCCGGTTGCAGGGATCCAGCGACTTGGCCGACTGTACAACGAGCAGAGTTTCGCCAAAGGCGTGACCATGGCTCAAGTCACCCGCAGCTGTATGACGATGCTCGACGCGCTTTTGCAGGCGGATGATGCACACGTCCTGACGAACGTCCATTACCGGCTCAACGTGATGATCGTCAGAAGCCGCGGCTTGCTTGCCCGAGATCATCGTGCTGGGTTGAGCCTGGGGCTGGGAGCCGTGATCGCAGATAACCTGCTCGGGCGCGCGCGCCTGTCGCGGCATTTCGAGCGGCTGGTCATGCACGACCCACGCCTCGCCCCTCCCCTTCTGCCAATGACTGACTTTCCGTCTCATTGCTTGCCACTGAATACGCTCAACCTGCGCCAGGCATTGCTGGCGTCAGGCTCCATTCCCATGGTTATGGAGGGCGTTGCAGAGATACCCGGTGTTGGCGCAGGGATGTTCCGCGACGGCGGCCTGCTCGACTACCATCTGGATCTTCCATACAGCGGAAGCGACATCGTGCTGTATCCGCACTTTACCGACAAAATAATTCCAGGCTGGTTTGACAAGGCACTGCCTTGGCGCAGAGGCGACCAGACTCGGCTTCAAGACGTCGTACTGCTTGCGCCCTCAAAGGAGTATCTGGCTACGCTGCCCTTTGGCAAGCTGCCTGATCGAAGCGACTTCAAGCGGTTCGTCGGGAGGGATGCGGATCGTCAGCGGTATTGGCGGACCGCAATGGAAAGCAGCAGGCGACTGGGGGACGAGTTCCTGGAGCTCGTCGACACAGGCCGTCTCATTCAACGCCTGCAGCCCTTGGCTTAACTATCTGGTCAGGTTCCGCCTGTCACTCGCGAAACCATTACTGATAAACTCGCCGCTTGCATTTATCGCTCTGGCGATCGCCACTTCTCAAGGCTCATATCACCGTGGAAATTTTTAAAGAATTTACGTTCGAGTCAGCTCACCGGCTCCCTCACGTGCCAGACGGCCACAAGTGCGGACGCCTGCACGGTCACTCATTTCGTATAGCGATCTACCTGCAAGGCGAACCCGATCCCCATACCGGATGGATTCGCGATTTCTCCGAGATCAAGACGATATTCAAGCCTCTGTACGAGCGTCTGGACCACAACTACCTCAACGACATCCCCGGTCTGGAAAATCCGACCAGTGAAGTGTTGGTGAAGTGGATCTGGAAGGAGTTGAAGCCGCTGCTGCCAGAGCTGTCCGCCATACGGATTCACGAGACATGCACCAGCGGGTGCGTGTATCGCGGTGACTGATCAGCGTTAAAAAATGAAAACCACCCCACGGGTGGTTTTTTTTGGACCGGCGTTTAACAGCTTTTCCGCGCGCAAAAACAAAACCCCATCTGCTTTCGCAAATGGGGTTTCGGAATTTAATCTTGACGATGACCTACTCTCACATGGGGAAACCCCACACTACC
>NZ_JBTOQG010000018.1:0-67809 GCF_055283955.1 Pseudomonas sp. HP_12 | reverse complement strand
CTTCGTTCGACTTAACGTCTCACGTCAGCGGGAGGCGAATTCTACAGCGTTACAATCTGCTGTCAACTGCCTTTTTCACCGCTGTCGATTCAAGCATCTGAACCGAAGCATTCCTCGCTGCTTACTTCGTCCAACTCTTTGATTATCAAGGAGTTTTCCATTTCGTCTGCGCCGGAAGTGGGGCGAATTATAGACAGATCCAGAGGGGCGTCAACCCCTAATTTAATGAAACTGTCATATCGGTCAAAAATAGCTGACGGGGTGGGCAACTTTGGGGACTTGCCCACCTGAGCTTTAAAGACTTGGGAACGCGAACTGCGAAGCTTCATGGCTGGCACGTTGCGGCCACCGCTGTGTAATGGCTTTGCGACGGGTATAGAAGCGAACACCATCCGGGCCGTAAGCATGCAGATCGCCAAACAGCGACCGCTTCCAGCCGCCAAAGCTGTGATATGCCACAGGCACAGGCGGTGGAACATTCACCCCAACCATACCCACCTCGATCTCGTCGCAGAACAGCCGGGCTGCCTCGCCATCGCGGGTGAAGATGCAGGTGCCATTGCCGTATTCATGATCGTTGATCAACTGCATTGCGTGCTCGAGGCTATCCACACGAACGATGCACAGCACCGGACCGAATATCTCTTCTTTATAGATACGCATCTCGGCCGTGACGAGGTCGAACAGGCATCCACCCAGGAAGAACCCCTCTTCGTGTCCGGGAACCGTGAGTCCACGACCGTCCACCACCAGCTCCGCCCCCGCACCTACACCGTCTTCTATATAGCTGTTGACTTTGTCACGATGCTGCCCGGTGACCAGAGGTCCCATATCGAGACCGCTGGAAGTCCCGGCGCCGATCTTCAATCCGTTGATTTGCGGCACTAGCCTCGCCACCAGCGCATCGGCGACCTGGTCACCCACGCACACCGCAACCGAAATCGCCATGCAGCGCTCGCCGCACGAACCATAGGCCGCCCCCATCAGTGCGCTTACGGCGTTATCCAGGTCCGCGTCGGGCATGAGCACTGCGTGATTCTTCGCGCCACCCAATGCCTGTACCCGCTTACCCCGGGCGGTGGCTTCCTTATAGATGTACTCAGCGATCGGGGTTGAGCCGACGAAACTCAACGCTTTGACTTCAGGGGCTTCGATCAGCGCATCAACCGCTACCTTGTCGCCGTGCACGACATTGAGTACACCCTTCGGCAATCCGGCTTCATGGAGCAACTCTGCTATCAACAGCGTTGAGCTTGGATCGCGCTCGGAAGGTTTGAGTATGAAACAGTTGCCACAGGCGATCGCCAACGGATACATCCACAGCGGAACCATGGCGGGGAAGTTGAACGGGGTGATGCCCGCCACTACGCCAAGCGGCTGAAAGTCAGACCACGCATCGATGTTCGGTCCGACGTTGCGGCTGTACTCGCCCTTGAGAATTTCCGGCGCCGCACAGGCATATTCGACGTTTTCGATACCGCGCTTGAGTTCTCCCGCCGCATCTTCAAGGGTTTTGCCGTGCTCTTCGCTGATCAGCCGGGCAATACGTCCTTCGTTCTGTTCCAGCAACTGCTTGAAGCGGAACATGACCTGCGCGCGTTTGGCAGGCGGCGTATTGCGCCATGCGGAGAAAGCGGCCTTGGCAGAGTCAATCGCTTGTTGAACGGTTTCGCGACTGGCGAGGGGTACTTTACGAATCACTTGGCCGGTTGACGGATTGAACACGTCGGCGGTGCGGCCATTTTCACTGACCAGCTCGCCATGAATCAGGTGCTGAATGTTGCTCATGCATAACTCCGGAAAACTTTAGCTCACAGGCGCAGCCGGACTGCGCCTGTGAGCAAATAAAAGATGATCAGTCGATTTGATTGAGGGCCTGACCCACTGCATCAAACATGCGATCAAGGTCCTCGGCCTTGCTATTGAAGGTCGGTCCGAATTGCAGAGTGTCGCCGCCGAAGCGCACGTAGAAACCGGCCTTCCACAGCTTCATGGCCGTTTCAAAGGGGCGCACGATGGCGTCGCCGTCGCGCGGCGCAATCTGAATGGCGCCGGCAAGACCGTAATTGCGAATATCGACGACATTCTTGCTGCCCTTCAACGCGTGCAAATAGCCTTCGAAATGCGGCGCGGTTTCGGCGACCTGCTGCACCAGGTTCTCGCGCTGAATGATTTCCAGCGCGGCAAGGCCGGCGGCGCAGGCAACGGGATGTGCTGAATAGGTGTAGCCATGGGGAAACTCCACAGCGTACTCGGGCGTCGGCTGATTCATGAACGTCTGGTAAATCTCGGTGCTGGCTATCACGGCCCCCATCGGGATCGCGCCGTTGGTGATCTGCTTGGCGATGCACATCAGGTCCGGCGTCACGCCGAAGCTGTCAGCGCCGAACATTGAGCCGGTCCGGCCGAAGCCGGTGATGACCTCATCGAAGATCAGCAGAATATTGTGCTGATCACAGATTTCGCGAAGACGCTTGAGATACCCATGCGGCGGAACAATCACGCCAGCAGAGCCTGCCATGGGTTCGACGATCACCGCTGCAATGTTCGAAGCGTCATGCAGTTCGATCAGTTTGAGCATCTCATCGGCCAGCGCAATGCCGCCCTGCTCCGGCATGCCCCGTGAATAGGCGTTGCTGGCAAGCAAGGTATGAGGGAGATGATCGACGTCCATCAGTTGCCCGAACATCTTGCGGTTGCCGTTGACGCCACCCAGGCTGGTGCCCGCGATGTTCACGCCGTGATAACCACGGGCGCGGCCGATCATCTTGGTTTTGGTGGCCTGACCTTTCAAACGCCAGTAAGCCCTCACCATCTTGACCGCAGTGTCAGCGCACTCCGATCCAGAGTCGGTATAGAAGACGTGATTCAGCTTGCCGGGTGTCAGATCGGTGATCTTTTCAGCCAGCTGGAAGGACAGCGGGTGTCCGAACTGGAACCCGGGCGAGTAGTCCAGCGTACCCAACTGCCGGGAAACCGCTTCCTGGATCTCCTTGCGCGTATGCCCCGCGCCACAGGTCCAAAGCCCCGACAGACCGTCATATATCTTGCGGCCCTTGTCGTCCGTTAGATAGCTGCCTTCGGCGGCGACGATCAGCCGTGGATCACGATGGAAGTTTCGGTTCGCCGTGTAAGGCATCCAGTGGGCGTCTAGTTTGAGCTGGCTCGCCAGAGACATGTCGGACGATTCGGGCATATTCATCGGAATTAACCTGACTGGGCGTGGGTGGCCTGATTTCCTGGCGAATGTACGAGCAGGAGCAGGGCCGGTTGCAGCTAAAGTGCCACGGGCATAAAGTCCGAAAAACCCTGCTTTTACGATCTTCAGTTGACTGGTTACTAAACTATGAGCACCCGCCGTAATGATCCTCTGGCGCAAGTCAGCGATTTTGATATCCGTCTGTTGCGCATTTTTCGCAGCGTCGTCGAGTCCGGGGGCTTTTCGGCAGCAGAAAGCGCGCTGGGTATTGGTCGCTCCGCCATCAGCCAGCAGATGAGCGATCTGGAGCAGCGCCTTGGACTGCGTCTTTGCCAACGGGGTCGTGCGGGGTTTTCGCTTACAGAGGAAGGCCGCGAGGTCTACCAGTCCTCGCTGCAGTTATTGAGCGCTCTCGAGAGTTTTCGTACGGAAGTGAATGGTCTTCACCGACACCTGCGCGGTGAGCTGAACATAGGGCTGACGGACAATCTGGTCACCCTCCCCCACATGCGGATCACCCACGCGCTTTCCCAACTGAAAGAACGCGGCCCGGACGTGCACATCAATATCCGCATGATTGCGCCCAACGAAGTCGAGCAGGGCGTGCTCGACGGCAGCTTGCACGTCGGCGTCGTACCCCAGGCCAGCGCCTTGTCGGGACTGGAATATCAGCCGCTGTATAGCGAACGTTCGCTGCTGTACTGCGCCGTCGGCCATCCGTTGTTTTACGTCGACGACGCGCAGCTGGATGACGATCGATTGTCAGCGCAGGAGACGATCGCGCCAACGTTTCGTCTGCCCGGTGAAATCCAGGCCCACTATCAGGCGCTGAAATGCACCGCGAGCGCCTCGGACCGGGAGGGTATGGCGTTCCTGATTCTGACGGGGCGTTACATCGGCTATCTGCCCGACCATTACGCCAGCCTCTGGGTGCAACAGGGTCGGCTGCGCGCGCTGAAACCCAAGACGCGGTTTTACGACGTGAGCCTTGTAACCGTCACGCGCAAAGGGCGCCGCCCCCATTTGGTGCTGGAAAGTTTTCTGGAGAGTCTGGCTGCCACACGATGAGGCCGGCCGAGTACGTCGGCACCTCACTAACACGCAGTCAAACGTCCGCCATATTCGTCCAGCCCCTTGATAAACGGGCATGTACAGCGAATCGGCAAACAGGTATCTGATCAGTTGGACAGGTTTTTGCAGTAAGGCTGGATGTCGAAGCCCACACAAAAATCGAGAGCCAGCATGCAGCCTGAAGCGCCAGACAATAACGACCTCATCTACGGCCTCAATGACCGGCCGCGCCCCGGACCGGCGGTCCTGGCTGCAATCCAGCATGTCCTCGCCGCATTCGTCGGCATTATCACGCCGCCACTGATTATCGGATCGGCGCTCGGGCTCGGCGCGTACATGCCTTATCTGATCAGCATGGCGTTGATGGTGTCGGGGGTGGGCACGTTCATTCAAGCGCGTCGTCCGTTCGGTATCGGCGCCGGCATGATTTGCCTGCAAGGCACCAGTTTCGCGTTCCTCGGGGCGGTGCTGTCGGCAGGCTTCATGGTCAAGCAGCGCGGTGGCAGCCCGGAGGACATCATGGCCATGGTGTTCGGTGTGTGTTTCTTCGGCGCCGTCGTGCAGATTGTGCTCAGCCGTTTCATCGGCCAGTTGCGCCGAGTGATCACGCCGCTGGTCACCGGCATCGTCATCACGCTGATCGGCGTCAGCTTGATCAAGGTCGGGGTGACGGATCTAGGTGGCGGCTTTAACGCTCCGGACTTCGGCGAGCCGGTCAATCTGGCCCTCGGCGTATTCGTGCTGGCAGTGATCATTGTGCTCAACCGTTCGAGCGCGCCCTGGTTGCGCCTGTCAGCCATCATCATCGGGCTCGCGGTCGGCAGCATCGCGGCGTGGTTCAGTGGAAAATTCGTACCTCACTCCATTGCCGACTTTGCACTGGTCAGCATCCCTGTGCCCTTCCGCTTCGGATTCAGTTTCGACTGGGCCGCTTTCCTACCGGTCGCGCTGATTTATCTGATCAGCAGCATCGAAACCGTCGGCGACCTCACTGCCAACTGCATGCTCTCCCGCGAGCCCATCAAAGGCCCCGGTTACATTGGCCGGTTGAAAGGCGGCGTATTGGGCGACGGCGTTAGCTGCATGATTGCGGCGACCTTCAGCGCATTCCCGAATACCACCTTCGCGCAGAATAACGGAGTGATTCAGCTCACTGGCGTGGCCAGCCGGTATGTGGGTCTCTACATCGGAGCAATCCTGTTTCTGCTCGGACTGTTCCCGGTGATCGGTGCGATTCTTCAGCAGATTCCGAAACCTGTGCTTGGCGGTGCGACATTGGTGATGTTCGGCAGCGTGGCGGCGGCGGGCGTGCGGATTCTTGCCCAAGCGCCGCTGGACCGCCGCAGCATGTTGATCATCGCTACCTCTTTCGGAGTAGGGCTGGGTATCGCGGCGCAACCGACGCTGCTGCATCATTTGCCGCAATTGGTACAGAGCCTGTTTGACTCGGCAATCACCAGCGGCGGACTGACGGCCATCGTAATGTGCCTGCTACTACCGGAAGGCAAACAAACAAGCGAGACGAACGAAGCCAAAGAACAGACAACGGAATCCTTTGAGCACTGATTTACGAGGGCAACGCTTGTCGGATCCTCGCGGGTGCGCTATCTGTTCACCGCGACGCACCCAATGATCCGTCTGGAACCGCACATGACCCTCGAAGTCCCCGCTCACAGCCCCAGCGCCACGAAACCGGCCAGCCGTATTCGTCAGAAAAACGAAGAAGCGATCTTGAAGGCGGCCGAAGACGAGTTCGCTCGCCATGGCTTCAAAGGCACCAGCATGAACACGATCGCGCAAAATGCCGGGCTGCCTAAAGCCAACTTGCACTATTACTTCACCAACAAGCTGGGTCTGTACATCGCGGTGCTGAGCAACATTATCGAGTTGTGGGACAGCACGTTTAACCACCTGAGCGCAGAGGACGACCCGGCACAGGCGCTGACGCACTACATCCGCGCGAAGATGGAATTCTCGCGGCGCCAGCCACAAGCCTCGCGCATCTTTGCCATGGAGATCATCAGTGGCGGCGAATGCCTGAACCAGTATTTCAGTCAGGACTATCGCGAATGGTTTCAGGGGCGTGCCGCGGTCTTCCAGGCCTGGATCGATGCAGGAAAGATGGACCCGGTCGATCCGGTGCATCTGATCTTTCTGCTGTGGGGCAGCACTCAGCATTACGCTGACTTCGCCACGCAAATCTGCCAGGTGACCGGCCGTTCGCGGCTGACCAAGCAAGACATGGAAGTCGCCGGGGATAACCTGGTCCGGATCATTCTCAAAGGGTGCGGACTCACCCCCACGTTATAACTCCCTGAACGCCAAACGCAGTCTGGAACTTCAATGCCTTCTACGCTCACCGGCCCCTGCGAGTTTCGAGAAGAGATTCGCAAGAGCCGCTTTATAACTCTCGCAGCGCCCATCGGCACGCCTGCCGATGCTCAAGCGTTTATCGAGCAACACAGTGATCTCAACGCCACGCACAATTGCTGGGCCTGGAAGCTGGGCGCGCAGTACCGCAGCAACGACGACGGCGAACCAGGCGGCACCGCGGGACGACCGATACTCGCAGCCATTGATGCCCAGGATTTTGATCGGGTCGTCGTGCTCGTCATTCGCTGGTATGGCGGGATTCAACTGGGCACCGGCGGGCTGGCGAGGGCCTATGGCGGAGGCGTCAACAAATGCCTGCAGCAGGCCGATCGAGTGCCGCTGATCAATCGCGTGTCGCTGCAATTCGACTGCAGCTTCAGCGAGCTGGTGCTGATAAAGCTGCGAGTGGCCGAGCTAAACGGTCTTGTGGAGGAAGAGCGCTTCAACGCCAACGGTGTCACGCTCTCGATTGCCCTGGCTCCCGAGCAGATTGAAACCCTTCAGCGCCAGCTTTCCGACATCAGTCGCGGACGAATCGTGTTGCAGCCGCCGCAGTAATCAACCCACGGACAGATCGACGCCTTCCCCGCTAAAGCCGGTCCTGCGAGCGAACGCGACGGCTGTAACCGGCTGTGGCGTTTGCCCACATCTACTGTGCATCCGCCTGTGGACAAGCTGAGCATACCCCGTCGCAGGCCTTGATCCATATGGCTTTGCGAAGGTTGATCACTTTTTAGCCAAAACACTGTGCTGTGGGTAAATCCAGCGATAAAACAGGATGTTAGCGCCATTTATGCCAACGTGGCACTCCTTTCGAGCGGCTTCCATTACCAATCCACAACTACCCACATTAGCTGTGGAGCATTCTGTGGATAACCCGTGCAAGCCTTCGCGGGCTGCTGAATCCACGGAGTGTTGGGTGAGCTGGATGTTTTTTATACAGACACACATCGTGGCAGGATTGAGCGTGCGCCATCCTATTTGCCTGACATTCATATCGGAAACGTCCCCTCACATATGTCGTCAGCCTCTGTCATCCTCTGCCGCTAACTTATGCGCCTCACGGCAAAACAGCGCTTCAGGAAACAAAATTCTCGACACGTGGCGATGTCCACCCATTGAGTGAAATTTTTCGTTTGTCTGTACAGGAGTCATTTCAATGTCCACCCCTAAAACAGCCCTGATCATCGGCGCTTCGCGCGGCCTTGGCCTTGGACTGGTGAAACGTCTCGCGGAACTCGGCTGGGAAGTCACCGCCACTGTCCGCGATGCCCAGAAGGCCGACGAGCTGAAAGCACTGCCGAATGTCCAGTTGCAGACACTGGACATCGATGAGCAATCGTCCCTCGAAGTGCTCACCCACAACCTCAAGGGCCAGACGTATGACCTGCTGTTCGTCAACGCCGGCGTGATGGGCCCGATGCATCCGAACCCCACCGACGCCACCGCTGGCGAACTGGGTCAGCTGTTTCTCACCAACGCCGTCGCGCCGATCCGCCTGGCCAAACGCTTCGTCGACCAGATCCGTCCCGAGACTGGCGTGATCGCGTTCATGAGCTCGGTGCTCGGCAGCGTCACCATGCCG
The DNA here is from genome assembly GCF_055283955.1 of Pseudomonas sp. HP_12. NCBI lineage: Bacteria > Pseudomonadati > Pseudomonadota > Gammaproteobacteria > Pseudomonadales > Pseudomonadaceae > Pseudomonas > Pseudomonas sp. HP_12. Next base: position 59,581 of record NZ_JBTOQG010000018.1, on the reverse strand, counting down.
GATGCGCCGGAGATGGCGTTGTACAAAGCCAGCAAAGCCGCGCTGAACTCAATGACCAATACTTTCGTGACGCAGCTGGGCGAGAACAAACCCACCGTGCTGTCGATGCATCCGGGTTGGGTCCGTACGGCGATGGGCGGTGAAGGCGCTGACATCGACGTCGAAACCAGCGTGCGCGGGATTGTCGAGCAGCTTGAGCGATTTGCAGGGAAAGGTGGTCACCACTTTGTGAACTACAAGGGTGAGACGATTCCCTGGTGATCGCGATGCAAGTCGCGGCAGCATGAGCTGTCGTGACTTGCCCACACCCGCCGCAACACTCTAGAATTCGCCCTCGCCTCGCAGCGCGTTCGATGCTGCGGCGACCCTGGATCAGCAGACAGGGCAACACTGAGCTGGCGACCTGAACCCACTTTCAGAGGAGCCGGCCAATGCCCGCGATCCGTACCTGGTTGAAAAATCCCCTTGCCGTTTTCACGGCCAATGATCTCGATGCTCGCGGCGGCCTGGTGGTCGAAGGCGGGGTTATCGTTGAGATGCTCCCGCTGGGACAACAGCCTACACAGCCTTGCGATCACGTATTCGATGCACGCGAGCATGTCCTGCTCCCTGGCCTGATCAACACGCACCACCACTTCTATCAAACCCTGACCCGCGCCTGGGGCCCGGTGGTCAATCAGCCGTTGTTCCCCTGGCTGAAAACCCTGTACCCGGTGTGGGCGCGGCTAACGCCGGACAAACTGGCACTGGCCAGTAAGGTCGCCCTGACCGAGTTGCTGCTGTCGGGCTGCACCACCGCCGCCGACCACCATTATTTGTTCCCGCAGGGTCTGGAAGACGCCATCGATGTGCAGGTGGAAAGTGTTCGCGAGCTGGGCATGCGCGCAATGCTGACGCGGGGTTCGATGACACTGGGCGAGGCCGACGGCGGCCTGCCACCCCAGCAAACCGTCCAGCAGGGCCAGGTGATTCTCGATGACAGCGTGCGGCTGATCGAGACCTATCATGAGCGGGGTGACGGCGCCCAGATTCAGATCGCGCTGGCGCCGTGCTCGCCGTTTTCGGTGACGACCGAGATCATGGCCGAAAGCGCGGCCCTTGCCGAAAAACACGACGTGCGTCTGCACACGCATCTGGCTGAGACTCTCGACGAAGAGGACTTCTGCCTGCAGCGCTTCGGCCTGCGCACGGTGGATTATCTGGACAGCGTCGGCTGGCTCGGCCCTCGCACCTGGCTGGCCCACGGCATTCATTTCAACAGCGAAGAGATCACGCGCCTCGGCCGGGCGGGCGCCGGGGTCTGTCATTGTCCGAGTTCGAACATGCGCCTCGCGTCAGGCATCTGCCCCACGCTGGACCTGCTTGCCGCTGGCGCGCCGATCGGTCTGGGTGTCGACGGTTCGGCGTCAAATGACGCCTCGAACATGATGCTTGAAGCCAAGCAGTCGTTGTACCTGCAGCGGTTGCGCTACGGGGCGGAAAGAATCACGCCGGAGCTGGCGTTAGGCTGGGCGACCAAGGGCTCGGCGCAATTGCTGGGCCGTCATGACATCGGCGAGTTGGCCGTGGGTAAACAGGCTGACCTGGCGCTGTTCAAGCTGGACGAGTTGCGCTTCTCCGGCAGTCACGATCCGATTTCAGCGTTGCTGCTGTGCGGCGCTGATCGCGCAGATCGGGTGATGATCGGCGGCAAATGGCGGGTGATTGACGGTCAGGTCGAAGGGCTCGATCTGAAGGGGCTGATTGCAGATCATCGCCAAGCGGCTGCGGAATTGATCAGGGCCTGATAGGCCATTACAGCAGTGGGGAAGTAAAACTGCCGACTCCCCCGCTGCCGGGTTAAAGCGAACCCAGGTTATAGCCCCATCAGAGAAAGCATGATGAAGGTGGCAAACAGCACGAAATGCGTCATGCCTTCGATGGCGTTGGTCTCGCCGTCGTTGAGGTTGATGGCGCAGACCAGCAGGGTGACGAAAATCATCACGGTCTGCACTGGCGTCATCGCCATCTGGAACGCCTGGCCGCTGTATAGCGCCATGCCTTCCATGACTGGCACGGTCAGGATCACCGTCGACAACGAGGCACCGAGGGCGATGTTGACCACCGACTGCATGCGGTTGGCCAGCGCGGCTCGCAGTGCGGTCAGGATCTCCGGCGCTGCCGAAATGGCCGCCACCAGAATCGCCGTCATGACAGGCGGCGCGCCGCTGCCTTCAAGACCCAGATCAACGGTTTTCGACATGACCTCGGCCAACGCGCCAATAACCACCACACCGAAGACCAGCGTCGCGATCGAGCGCGTCAGGTTGACTGGCTCGTGCGTTTCCTCGGCCTCACCCTTGCGGCGCTTCTTGTCCGGGTAGCTGTAGCTGAAGAAGTAGCTGTGCGGCCCGACCTGCATGCGCAGGAACAGTGCATAAAGCAGAATCATCGCGCCGATGGTGAAAGCCGAATACAGCTTCCACTTCCCTTCGGGAATGAATTCAGGCACCACCATCGACACCGCCATGGCAGTCAGAATCATCACGCTGTAAGACCGCGCGGAGTCATCGTTGTAGGACTGTTCACCGTGCTTGAGGCCGCCCATCAATGCGGCGAGACCCAGAATCCCGTTGATGTCGAGCATCACAGCCGAGTAGATGGTGTCCCGCACTAGCGTGGGTGAAGGTTCGTTGCTCATCATGATCGCCAGAATCACGACCTCGACCAGCACCGCTGACAGCGTCAGAATCATCGTGCCGTAGGGATCACCGACCTTCTCCGCCAACAGTTCGGCGTGGTGAGCCACCCGCAGCGAGGCGCAGATGATGAAGCCCACCAGAGCGATACCCGCTATCAGCGCGACGGTGTTTCCGTTGCTGAGCAGTTGGTGTTCGTAGAAGTACGCGAAAAAGGTCGCAATGACCGCCAGTAGTAGAAACTTTTCCTGCTTGAGAATCGTGCCCATCGCTGCCTTTTAGCCCCTTGCGACCCTGGCCGCACATCCATGAAGTGAAATTTACTGAAGCGCTTGAGAGTATCGATGTAAACAAAGGTTTCAAGACAGGGTAGCAGCGGGTCGCGACACATCGTCGCGCCACCGCGACAAATTGCCATTTACCGGTCTGTGTTCCGGATATTCAGACGCCGAAAACGCCTGCGACTGCTGGGCCTCGCTGCCAGGACCGGTGGCAATGCAAGCCAAAGCAGCGTGTGAACCGTCCGGTCAGGTTTTATTCAGCCCGCGCGTCTGACTCTGTAGAATGCCCGCCATTGCACCTTACGAGACAAAGCCCATGTACGACTGGTTGAACGCCCTGCCCAAGGCAGAACTGCACCTGCATCTGGAGGGCTCGCTAGAGCCGGAACTGTTGTTCGCTCTGGCTGAGCGCAACAAGATCGCCCTGCCCTGGGCGGACGTCGAAACCCTGCGCAAGGCCTACGCGTTCAATAATCTGCAGGAGTTTCTCGACCTGTATTACCGCGGCGCCGACGTGCTGCGTACCGAGCAGGACTTTTACGACCTGACCTGGGCTTACCTGGAGCGCTGCAAGGCGCAGAACGTCATTCACACCGAACCGTTCTTCGACCCTCAGACCCACACCGACCGCGGTATTCCTTTTGAAGTCGTGCTTAACGGCATCGCCGGCGCCTTGAAAGACGGCAAGGAAAAACTCGGCATCGGCAGTGGCCTGATCCTGAGCTTCCTGCGCCATTTGAGCGAAGACGAAGCGCAGAAGACCCTCGACATGGCCCTGCCCTACCGCGACACCTTCGTCGCCGTCGGCCTGGACAGCTCGGAAATGGGCCATCCGCCGAGCAAGTTCAAGCGCGTCTTCGACCGTGCTCGCGGTGAGGGCTTCCTGACCGTTGCCCACGCAGGTGAAGAAGGTCCGCCGGAGTACATCTGGGAAGCACTGGATTTGCTGAAGATCCAGCGTATCGATCACGGCGTGCGCGCCATCGAGGACGAGCGCCTGATGCAGCGCATCATCGATGAGCAAATCCCCCTGACGGTCTGCCCGCTGTCCAACACCAAGCTCTGCGTTTTCGAGCACATGGGTCAGCACAACATTCTCGACATGCTTGAGCGTGGCGTGAAAGTGACCGTCAACTCCGATGACCCGGCGTACTTCGGTGGCTACGTGACCGAGAACTTCCACGCGCTGCACACCCATCTGGGCATGACCCAGGATCAGGCCAGACGTCTGGCGCAAAACAGCCTCGATGCCCGTCTGATCAAGCCCTGATCACACACGCCCCTTGATCAGCAACAGCGTGTGGATGCTCTGCTCCACACGCCGAGCTCCCTCTCGGAGCATCACGCCGCCGAGGCGATTTTGCTGATTTCTCGCTGACCATTGGATGAGACCTGCAACGTGGAGGCCTCCTCGGTCGTCCGCAGCCAACCCAGCTGCATAAACAACTGCAAAAGCCCGGCCCCCAATGCGCCGCCGAGGTGTGGGCTGCTTTCATGACAGTCAACACAGGCGCACACGGCTTCGCGTCGTCTGTGGGCCAGCGCGGGAATGAAAATCCCCCGTTCGGCAAAGCGCGAGATGCCGACGCTGGTGACTTCCAGCCGGTGTTCGGATTGTTCGATCCAGCCCGCGCCCAGCATCCTCAAATACAGCTCCGCACCCATTTCGCCGCCAAGATGATCCGCGCAGACACTGGCGCGACATAACGGCAGGGGCGGCAATGGTTGCGCCATGCTGCGGCTGATCAGATCCGCGCTGACCATGGACGCACTGACCAGCGCCTGGACCGCAGTCCGGACTTCCGGAGCGGCCAGCCTGAAATACCGTTTGCGGGCGCGGACTTCATGGCGCAGCAATCCGCCAGCGGCAAGGCGCGCCAGGTGTGCGCCGGCAGAAGAAGTGGAAAGACCCACTAGCGAAGCTACCTCATTGGCCGCCCGCGATGTTCCGTCCATCAGTGCCCACACGATCGCGCTGCGTTTGGGGTCGGCGAGCAATGCAGCGATCTGGCTGATGCAAGGTACATATTCCATGTCTTCACTCCCTGTTGAACATTATCTAAGCGGCCCGGCACCGGTGCGCAGGTCGAAGCGTTGGCTTGGCCTAGTGTGGCTTGGCGCGTAATCGCGGGCGTAATCAATTGAAAGCGCCGGGCCGTTGCTGTGGTGAACCATCATCGGTGTTTACGGCGAAAACAGACATTGATTTAAATCACGTCATACAAACTCTGATTACTGGAACTTGCAGGTCATACAGATAGTTTCGCCCGAGCAATACAGATAGATGACAAGAATTAAATCGGATCCATGACGGCGCTTAGTATAAGACCTGCGGCCGATTGGCGGATCAACTTGTCCATTGCTTAGCCCTTTGTTTGTGGGCCGTATTGGCAAATGTTCAGCACAATCCGGCAGACCCCATGCTGCGCAGACTCAGCCGGATAGCCGTAGCCCCTTGAAGGACGGGGATTTGCGCGGACAGGAGTCGTTCGTGAATTCGGCGCCAGGGCGATTGCCTACACTGAAAACTCCTGAGGACTTCAAGAAAATAAGCTGCTCAAGGGACGTGCCAGAAGTGAAGTTCTCTCGATCCAGCACGAGACCAAGTTAAGAGTTTTTAACCGCTGTAAGAAGTTTCCAATTCCGAAGTAGTAAACGGCTGTATATAACACGCTCTTTTCAACAGGCTGAACATGCTTGTACAGGTACGCCTTAAACCCGGTGAATATCGGCAACGCGTTAACGTTGCCGACGTCGATTAGATCCGCACATCCGCGTGGGGAGTAAGCGCATCTCGCTTCTGCTGCGCCCGGCGTGTAACAACCGAAAGCGTCACAGCCAGAACGCCGCACAGCGTAATAACGGTCGCCATTGGCACGGCCGTTCCGTCATGCAGTACGCCCACCAGCGCTGCCGCGCCCGCAGCGACACTGAACTGCAAGCACCCCAACAAGGCCGACGCGCTGCCCGCACGTTTGCCCTGCCCACTCATCGCGCACGCCGAAGCGTTGGGAATGATGCAGCCGAGGCTGGCGATATAGATGAACAGCGGAATCAGCAGCGGCCACAGCTTTTCGGTGTGCAGGGAGGCGATGGTCAGCAGCACAAGGGCGGCAGCGAGATAGATCCAGACAGTCCGCGACAGCAACCATGCCGGACCATAGCGCCCGACGAGTCGAGCGTTCACCTGGGCGATGAGGATGAACCCGGCAGCGTTGATGCCGAACAACCAGCCGTAGTGTTCCGCCGGGACGCCGTAGAGCTTGATGAAAACGAAGGGAGAACCTGCGATGTAGGAAAACATCCCGGCCATCGCGATGCCGCCAGTGAGCGCGTGGCCCAGAAAGATCCGGTCGCCCAGCAGGTTCCAGTACGACCCGAGCGCGCCCGAGAGGGGCAGTCGCGGATGGCCGGCCGGCATGCTTTCCGGCAAGCCCCTGAAAACCGCCACTGCAGTGAGTGCGCTGAACACCGTCAAGGTCAGGAAGATGGCCTGCCAACCCACGACGTTGACCAACAGCCCGCCGAGCATCGGGGCCAGAATCGGCGCCAGGCCCATGACCAGCATCAATTGCGAGAACACCTTGGCCGAGTCAACCGGTGAGCATTTGTCGCTGACGATCGCCCGCGACAGCACCATACCGGCACATCCCCCCAACGCCTGTACAAAGCGGGCAGCAATCAGCCATTCAAGAGAAGGCGCCAGGGCGCACGCCAGCGATGCGAGGGTGAACAAGCCGACGCCAAACAACAGCGGGATCCGACGGCCGAAGCGATCGGCAATCGGGCCGTAGGCGAGTTGGCCGATGCTCAGGCCGAGGAAATAAGAGGCCAGGGTCAGCTGAACGTGTTTCTCGTCCGTGCCGAATGCCAAAGCGATGGCCGGGAAACCTGGCAGGTAAAAGTCGATGGCCAACGGGCCAAAGGCGCTGAGTGCGCCGAGGATCAGAATCGTTCTGAGGTTCATCAATCTTCCTAAACGGTTTTGCGCAGCGCGACAGTTTAACAACCTTGAATCAGCGCGGCCCGCTCATAGAAAAATTACCGGAAGTTTTTTCAATACGTCGTCGCGGGGTGAAAAAGGGGGAACTTATTGCGCGTGACCGAGCATCGGTTAATGGATTTCCTACAGCGTTTTTACCAATAACTCACAGAAGCGCTTCTAAACTTTTCTCAAGCAGTGAGGAAATCAAAATGAATGCGCGATGGGTTGTGCTGTGGTGCGTTGTCGTTGTCGCCGGATGTCAGTCTACCCACGACCAGCTATTGGCCGAAGGTTACCCACCGGCATTCGCTGACGGTTTTCAGGATGGGTGCGGAAGCGGGCGGCAGTCCATCGACGTGATCAAAGGGCAATTCAAAAAGGACGTGCCTCGCTATCTGCGTGACACCTTGTACGCACAAGGCTGGTCAGACGGATTTCGTCAGTGCCAGGCCCAACTTGCCAACAGCAATGTTCAGGATCAGGGCCGCGACAGCATCTGGAATGACCGCGACCGCGACTGGGACCATCAAAGGACCCAGGACGCCGCCAAAGCCTACCGCTCTCATTGAACGCCAGTTGCGTCTGCATAACGGGTGAAACTATCGGGCACCCACCATGCCCCAATGTTACTAAGCCATGAACAGGAGCCCCGCCATGAGTCGCGCCTTCGTCAACGAAGACAACGCCGCCGCGCAAATCGACCCGCCGGTTGAACGGCAGATCAGCGTCCAGACCAATTACGTCACGCAGCGCGGCCTTGATCAATTGCACGATCAGGTTGAGCAACTGCAAGCGCAATACAGCGAACAGAACGCCCAAGGTGATGAGGCAGACAAACAGCGCATGGCCGAAATCGAACGCGACCTGCGTTATTTCAACCAGCGCCTGCAGAGCGCCCAAGTGGTCAGCAGCGCGTCAGATGACAAGGTTCAGATTGGCAGCTGGGTAACTTTTGCCGACGAGGACAATGTCGAACAACGCGTGCAGTTGGTCGGCGAGGATCAGGCCGATGCGGGCAGTCAATTGATCAACTGGGCGTCGCCGCTGGGCAAGGCATTGCTGGGCGCCAAGGTCGGAGACGAAGTCACCTGGCAGCGGCCGGTCGGCGATGCAGTCATTGAGGTCATACGCATTGAGGCCGGGGACTGACTCACTCGACTGACAATCGGCCAGACACAAAAAACGGAGCCCGAAGGCTCCGTTTTTTATGCCACCAACCCGAATCAGGCCAGTTTCTTGTGACGCACGCGGTGCGGCTGAGCGGCTGCATCGCCGAGGCGTTTCTTGCGATCGGCTTCGTATTCGGTGTAGTTGCCTTCGAAGAACACGGCTTGGGAATCGTCTTCGTACGCGAGGATGTGAGTCGCCACGCGGTCAAGGAACCACCGATCGTGAGAGATCACAATGGCGGCGCCCGGGAAGTCCAACAGGGCTTCTTCGAGGGAACGCAGGGTTTCAACGTCGAGATCGTTTGACGGTTCGTCGAGCAGCAGGACGTTGCCACCCTCCTTCAACGTCAGCGCCAGGTGCAGACGACCGCGCTCACCGCCAGACAGGTCCTTCACGAACTTCTGCTGATCGCCGCCCTTGAAGTTGAAACGGCCGACATAGGTGCGCGAAGGGATTTCGTAGTTGCCGATCTTGATCTGATCGGAACCGTCGGAAATCTGCGCGAACACGGTCTTGCTGCCGTCCAGATCGTCGCGGCTCTGATCGACGCACGCCAGTTGCACGGTCTCGCCGACTTCGATGGAGCCAGAGTCGGGTTGCTCCTTACCCATCAGCATGCGGAACAATGTCGACTTACCGGCGCCGTTACCGCCGATCACACCCACGATGGCGCCTTTAGGCATGGAGAACGACAGGTTGTCGATCAGCACGCGATTGCCATAGCCCTTGGTGACGTTTTTGAATTCGATGACCTTGTCGCCCAGACGCGGACCGGCCGGGATGTAGATCTCGTTGGTTTCGCTGCGCTTCTGGAATTCCTGAGACTGAAGCTCTTCGAAGCGTTGCAGACGGGCCTTGGATTTCGACTGGCGCGCCTTGGCACCTTTACGGACCCACTCGAGCTCTTCTTTCATGGCCTTTTCATGGGCCGACTGCTGCTTGGATTCGGCCGCCAGACGGTCGGACTTGGCTTCAAGCCAGCCGGAATAGTTGCCTTCGTACGGAATGCCGGCGCCGCGGTCGAGTTCCAGGATCCAGCCGGCGACGTTGTCGAGGAAGTACCGGTCGTGCGTGATCGCAACCACGGTGCCCGGGAAGTCGTGCAGGAAATGCTCGAGCCAGGCGACGGAATCGGCGTCCAGGTGGTTGGTCGGTTCGTCGAGCAGCAGCATGTCGGGGGCGGACAGCAACAGGCGGCACAGAGCCACGCGGCGTTTCTCACCACCGGACAGGTGTTCGACCTTGGCATCCCAGGCTGGCAGACGCAGCGCATCGGCGGCGACTTCCAGCTGGCGCTCAAGGTTGTGGCCATCGCTGGCCTGCAGGATCGACTCGAGCTTGGCCTGTTCGGCCGCCAGCTTGTCGAAATCAGCGTCCGGCTCGGCGTAAGCGGCATAGACTTCGTCCAGACGCGCTTGAGCGTCCTTGATGACGCTGACCGCTTCTTCGACCACTTCACGTACGGTCTTGGTCGGGTCGAGCTGCGGCTCTTGCGGCAAGTAGCCGATGTTCAGCTCAGGCATCGGGCGCGCTTCGCCGTCAAACTCGGTGTCGACGCCGGCCATGATTTTCAGCAGTGTGGATTTACCCGAACCGTTGAGGCCGAGGACGCCGATCTTGGCGCCGGGGAAAAACGAGAGGGAGATGTTTTTCAGGATTTCCCGCTTCGGCGGAACAACTTTGCTCAGCCGATGCATGGTAAAAACGTATTGAGCCATGGAATGAAAACCTGGAGTGAGACTGTGAATAAAGGCGCGAGCTTGGTGCTGCGTCGGAAAAAATGCGTTTATCTTCGCGCCGCAACTTGCCGTAGCGCGATTCCGGGCCTTGAATTGATCAGAGCCAGACCGGCGCGGCAGGGACAAACTTCCGAGGGCCGGTATTAAAGCTGGAGCAATGCTTGCAGGCCTTTTGAATCATGCAAGCATGCCGTGCAGAAACCGGCGCGTCGCGCGTGGCGCAAAGCTACCCGAATGCACGCAACAGGGCAAACCGTCCGGCCCATTAGCGCTGGCACTTAGCCACAGCTCGGTGGCATGCTAGCCGCCTTTTGCGCACCGGGCTTATAGTGCGTTTCGCACATGTTGATTCAGTCCAGTAGTCAGGATCACAGTTTGCTCAAACCGACCCCCATCTCACCCCTGCGCCCATCCGATAGCGCAACGACCGTGCCTTTGCGAGGCGTGCTCAGAGGTGCGCTCGCGGTCCTGGTCCTGATGATGTTGATGCTGTTGTTATGGCAGATGATCGAACAGTTCCAGCAGTCTCAGGAACGTCAGCACAAGCGCAGCATCGACTACAGCGTGCAGCTCGCCGACCGGTTGAGCCTGAACATGGCCCTCAACGCGCAGGTCGCGCTGAATGTGCTGGACGGAGCACGCGACCCTTCGCAATCCGCAGACGAATCAGCGGCAGTGCTGGCGAGTCTGCGTCAGTCCATGCCAGCAGTGAAAAGCCTGGTCTGGCTCGACAGCGATGGGAATGTCACCGCCGACAGCGATGGCGAGACCCGTGACGTAGGCTTTTTGACCCAGATGCATTCGGTCATTCAGGGCCAAACACACTTTTATGCCAACGACCCGGGCGCCGCGACGTTCTATCTGTTCATCCGTCAGCCCGGCGCCGGCAATGAACGCTACTGGGCGCTGCGGCTTAGGCCTGAACTACTGAAATCCCTGACCCGCCAGAGCGATCTGGATTACCAGCCCGTCTGGCTGTTGGAAGACATCAGCAATCGCCGCCCCCTCTACAAAAACCTGCTTGATGCCGATCAGTCCACCGAGCGTCAATTGCAGACAGTGCTGCTGCAACCCCTGGCCCACAGCGACTGGCAACTGCGCGGCTTGTTCGACCCGCAGAAAGCCCGCCAGACGCTGCTCTTCCCGCTGATCGGGAAATGCCTGCTCGCCCTGTTCTGTTCGATCATTCCGTTGTTTGCGCTGCGCAGCCTGCGCCGCCGCCAACTTCAGTTGCATCAAAGCCGTCGCCGCTACAAAGACATATTTGAAGGCACCGGCGTTGCGCTATGCGTACTGGACCTCTCCGGTCTGCCGGCTCATCTCAGGCACCTGCAAGTGAACAGCGGCGAAGAACTGAACGCGCGCCTGATCAGCCAGCCCGAGCAAATCAGCGGCCTGCTTCAGCAGTTGCGCATCACCGAGGTCAATCAGGTCGCCGCTCAACTGTTGCGCGCAGAATCGGCACAGCATGTCTGGCAGCAACTGATCGAAGGTTGCCCTCGCGCTCGAAACGGCATCGGTCTGCAGATACTCCAGGCCGTCCTCGACGGGCAACGTCAGCTGGAGCTCGAAATTCTGCTCCCTGGTGCGCAGGGCGGTGACCAACACGTGTGGCTGGTCATGCGCCTGCCCGAGCAGCTCGAAGACTTGAATGCCGTCATTCTCAGCATCAGCGATTTCACCAACCGCAAGCAGGCCGAGCTGTCGTTGCAGGAGCGGGAGCAGTTCTGGTCGGATGTCGTGCGTACCGTCCCGGATTATCTTTGCGTTCTGGATGCGGTGACGCGGCGGATCATTTACAGCAACCATAACCTGGGCGTCGCCCTGGGCTATGAGGCGGCCGAGCTGGATGAGATGGGCGAGCACTTCTGGGAAACGCTGCTGCACCCGGACGATATCGGTGCGTATGAACAGTTGCGCCTTGCACGCACTGAACACGGTCGCATAGACCTGATCCAGTGCCAGTTACGGTTTCGCGCCCGGCACGGCGACTGGCGTCGTTTCGAGATCCGTGAACAGGCGCTGGCGGCGGACAATGACGGCCAGATCCGACGCATTGTCGGCGTCGCCAAGGACATCACCGATCAAGTGGACGCCAGCCAGTCCCTGCGCGAAAGCGAGCAGCGTTACCGGATGCTGGCAGAGAGCATCAGCGACGTCATTTTCTCGACCGATCGCCTTTTGCTGGCCAACTACATCAGCCCCTCGGTCAATACGGTGCTGGGTTACAGCGCCGAGTGGATTCTGCAGAATGGCTGGAAGGCGATCATCGCCAACCCGCAGCAGCTCAGCGGCTTTTATGCACTGCTGCAGCGGATCAGTAAAGCGCTGAAAAAGCCCGAAGCGCTGGCGGACCTGCGCAGCGAGATCCCTACGCAATTGTTCCTGTTCGATTGCCTGCGCGCGGATGGCCGCAAGATTCCTGTGGAGCTGCGCCTGGTTCTGGTGTGGGATGAATCCGGAACTTTTGAAGGCGTTCTGGGCGTAGCACGTGATGTCAGTCAGCAGCGGCGCGCCGAAAAAGACCTGCGCATGGCGGCCACGGTATTCGAACACTCGACGTCGGCCATTCTGATCACTGACCCTGCGGGTTATATCGTGCAGGCCAACGACGCCTTTACGCGGGTCAGTGGCTACGCCGTGTCGCAGGTGCTGGATCAACTGCCGATGATGCTGACCGTCGAAAATCAGCAGGCAGCGCACCTGGGTTACATCCTCAAACAGCTGAGCCAGCGCGGCAGTTGGGAGGGTGAATTGTGGCTCAAGCGTCGCGACGGCGAGCACTACCCGGCATGGGTCGGGATTACCGCCGTGCTCGACGATGAAGGTGACCTGGCCAGCTATGTGTGCTTCTTCAGCGATATCAGCGAGCGCAAGGCGAGCGAGCAGCGCATCCATCGGCTGGCTTATTACGACGCACTGACGCATCTACCCAACCGCACGCTATTTCAGGACCGTTTGCACAGCGCGCTGCAACATGCCGAGCGTCAACACACGTGGGTGGTGTTGATGTTCCTCGACCTCGATCGCTTCAAGCCGATCAACGATTCGTTGGGCCACGCCGCCGGCGACCGCATGCTCAAGGAAATGGCCTTGCGCCTGCTTGGATGCGTTGACGAAGACGACACTGTTGCGCGCATGGGCGGCGACGAATTCACCCTACTGCTGCAACCTCGCCCCACCCAACAGGCCGCGCTGAACCGGGCGATTCATGTGGCCGAACAGATTCTTGCCAGCCTGGTGAAACCCTTCGTGCTGGAGGGCCGCGAGTTCTTCGTCACGGCCAGTATCGGCATCGCGCTGAGCCCGCAGGATGGTAACGAACTCAGCCAGTTGATGAAGAACGCCGACACGGCGATGTACCACGCCAAGGAACGCGGCAAGAACAACTTCCAGTTTTATCAGGCCGACATGAACGCCACCGCCCTTGAGCGTCTGGAGCTGGAAAGTGACCTGCGCCATGCCTTGGAGCAGGGCGAGTTCACGCTGTATTACCAACCGCAGTTCAGTGGCGACGGCAAACGTCTGACCGGCGCCGAGGCCTTGCTGCGATGGCGTCACCCGCGTCGCGGCCTGGTGCCACCGGTGGAATTCATCCCGGTGCTCGAGGAGCTCGGGCTGGTGGTCGAAGTCGGCGAGTGGGTGCTCAAGGAGGCGTGCCGCCAGTTGCGCGAGTGGCATCTGGCGCGGGTCCGCGTGCCGAAGGTGTCGGTCAACATTTCTGCACGGCAGTTTTCGGACGGCCAGTTGGGCACGCGCATCGCCAGTATTCTGCAGGAAATCGGCCTGCCGCCCGCCTGTCTCGAGCTGGAACTGACCGAGAGCATCCTGATGCGCGAGGTGAGCGAAGCCATGCAGATTCTGGCCGGGCTCAAGCGGCTGGGCCTGAGCATCGCAGTCGATGACTTCGGCACCGGCTACTCGTCGCTGAATTACCTGAAGCAGTTCCCCATCGACGTGTTGAAGATCGATCGCACGTTCGTCGATGGCCTGCCGTCCGGCGAACAGGACGCGCAAATCGCCCGGGCAATCATCGCCATGGCCCATAGCCTCAATCTGTCGGTGATTGCCGAGGGCGTGGAAACCCACGAGCAGCTGGAGTTTCTGCGTGAACATGGCTGCGACGAAGTTCAGGGCTACCTGTTCGGCCGCCCCATGCCGGCGACGCGGTTCGAAGCGCAGTTCAGCAACGACGCGCTGTTTATGCTTGATTAGCAGCGGCAAGCTACAAGCAAAGCCGCGGCGCATCCAGCTTGAAGCTTGCAGCCAGGCTTTAGCCTTGCACAGCGCTCATCACGCACATGACCCGCTTTCATATGCCAGATAAAACCTGATGGGTTAGAATGCCCCCCTTTTCTACTGCCCGATCCCCGAGGACCGCCATGTTCAGCCGCAATTTGACCATCGCCAAGTACGACGCCGACCTGTACGCCGCCATGGAACAGGAAGCCAAGCGTCAGGAAGATCACATCGAGCTGATCGCCTCGGAGAACTACACCAGCCCGGCGGTCATGGAAGCCCAGGGCTCGGTTCTCACCAACAAATACGCTGAAGGCTACCCAGGCAAGCGTTACTACGGTGGCTGCGAATACGTCGACATCGTCGAGCAACTGGCCATTGATCGCGCCAAACAACTGTTCGGCGCCGATTACGCCAACGTCCAGCCACACGCAGGCTCCCAAGCCAACAGCGCGGTATATCTGGCGCTGCTCAATGCTGGCGACACCATCCTTGGCATGAGCCTGGCCCACGGCGGTCACCTGACCCACGGCGCCAGCGTTTCTTCGTCGGGCAAGCTGTATAACGCCGTTCAGTACGGCATCGACGGCAACGGCCTGATCGATTACGACGAAGTCGAGCGTCTGGCCGTCGAGCACAAGCCGAAGATGATTGTCGCCGGTTTCTCTGCCTACTCGCAGATCCTCGACTTCCCGCGTTTCCGCGCTATCGCTGACAAAGTCGGCGCCTACCTGTTCGTCGACATGGCCCACGTAGCCGGTCTGGTCGCTGCAGGCGTTTACCCAAACCCGGTTCCGTTCGCTGACGTCGTTACCACCACCACCCACAAAACCCTGCGCGGCCCGCGCGGTGGCCTGATCCTGGCGCGCGCCAACGCCGACATCGAGAAGAAGCTGAACTCTGCTGTCTTCCCGGGTGGCCAGGGCGGTCCTCTGGAGCACGTCATCGCCGCCAAGGCGATCTGCTTCAAGGAAGCACTGCAGCCTGAGTTCAAGACCTACCAGGAACAAGTGGTGAAAAATGCCAAGGCCATGGCCGGCGTGTTCATCGAGCGCGGTTTCGACGTGGTCTCCGGCGGTACTGAAAACCACCTGTTCCTGCTGTCGCTGATCAAGCAGGACATCTCCGGCAAAGACGCCGATGCCGCATTGGGCAAAGCGTTTATCACCGTGAACAAGAACTCGGTGCCAAACGATCCACGCTCCCCGTTCGTCACCTCCGGCCTGCGCTTTGGCACTCCGGCCGTGACCACTCGCGGCTTCAAGGAAGCAGAGTGCAAGGAACTGGCCGGCTGGATCTGCGACATCCTGGCAGACCTGAACAACGAAGCGGTGATCAACGCCGTACGTGAGAAGGTCCAGGCCATCTGCGCCAAGCTGCCGGTTTACGGCGCTTGATAGCGGTTGCGTGATGTGAAAAGCCCGGCTTGTTAGCCGGGCTTTTTGTTGGGAGTTGGTCTTCCCATTTACTCCTCTACCGAAGCCTATGGGGTAAGAATCATCGGGAACAGACAGGATGAGGGTTTCGGTGATCTTCAAGAAAGCACTGTCTATGGCCGCCCCATTTTCAGACGCAAGCAAATCAGCCCGAGTGCACCGAAAAGAATTAACGCCGAATAAAAGAAAAACTTTATCCAAAACCGAAAGTGCCGTGGAAGCTTCTGAAGCTTGTACAGGGGAATGACTTCCTGCCTTTTAAAGGCTCCCGGCATAACCAAAATCATGGTTATAAACGACTCACGCATTCTTCGCCCCAGCCTTGTATCACCGTAATAGTCTGCATGCAGACCGATCATTTCGATATCAGAAAGATAATCTTCAATGCGCTCCATGTATTTCAGGAAAAAGATATAAGACGAGACCAGGTGAATTAAGGTCAAAACGAAATCAATGAACCCCAACCATACCGCTACGTTGTAAGAGATCAAGGCAGCCATTCGTAGACCACCTCCCCAAACGACTCATCGACTATTTCGCCCAAGGCGCCGCATCCGTAAGCTAAAGCCCCGCCGGCAATAATTCCGCAACCTAATGCAGCCGTATATCCCGGAGCGACATAGATTCGGATGTATGACTGTCAGATTGCGGACTCTTGTGACACTTTTATCAAGTAGCCCAACAGGGCGAGGCAGAAACCATTGATGTAGAGAAAAACATAGATCCCCCATATGCAGCGCTTCAGGCGAAGGGAAATGCGCTTGTGAGCGTCTTTAGTCGTATCGCCTCGCCGGTACATGGCGTTTGGGAAGGTAATAACCATCATTACCATATTGAATCTCATGTGCCTGCCTATAAACCCGCCTTGCCAGATATTTCGGAAGTCCCTGATGCACCTGCAGTCAGATAATTGGTGTTCGAGAGACTCTATGTTTCTGTAGGTAAACCACGCCATTAGTACGATGTTGATCCACATCGAAAAAAATAGAATAAGACTCGATATGCCCAAGGCTATGGAATGCATTACGGAATCCACTCGTAGATTAGCTCTCCCTGATATTTCCCGATGCTTTCACCTATCAGCCCCCCAGCGTATCCCCCTAGTGCGCTGGTTGCGATGCCGCACCCAAGCGCACCGACCCCTCCTGTCAAAGCTCCCATCACGACGATGCAGATTGGAGTGAGTGTTGAGGCTCCTAAGGAGCCACCCACAATCCCTCCGGCAACGCCATAAATAAATTTCCCGCTTTCTGTATATTTGGCTTTTGTGCACGTTTCCGTCCTGCCCACAGAGCAAGCTTCCTTTACCTCAAGGCCCGCTGAAATTGCGTTCAGCCCAATGCCCACTGGCGTCCCATGCTTCAACAACTTCGCCACTTTGGCGATCTTCGCAATTCGCGTGGCGTACCCCTGTATCTCCCCGGTGCGCAGATAACTCTTGGTCGATAGCCCCAGCATCTTTTTCAGTGGGCCTTTTTTAGTCAACCCGGTCCCCCAGCGGGCGATACCTTCCAGCTGAACATCCAGCCTGGCAAATAGCACTCGCCGTTGATTGATGAATTCCTGCCGGGCGATGGGCGTGCCGCGTGCCAGCGACAACTTGTACAGCCGCTCGATTTCTTCGAGGGTTTTCTGCACGCCGTTAAGGTGTTTACTCCAACTGCCTGTGGCGGCGCCGACGCCCAGCGATCCGTAACTGAGCATGTTCTGCATCAGGTCGTAGTTCTTGATCAGTTCGCTGCCCGAGCCTTTAACCTGTCGATGGACGTTCCGCGCCAGGTTCATCAGCTCGGTTTCTTCTGCCGTGAGGCTGCCCATCGAACCGTCGCTGACAATCACCAGCTGGCCCGGCATAACCACCACATTGCGAATGTGCGCATTCAGCACATCAAACTTTGCGCTGCCGCCGACCCGAGCTTTGAGCGTGAAGTAGGTTTGTATGCGGTCATTGATGAACACGTAGGGCTTGGACATGAGGCTGCCCGTCCTTGCTTGACTTCAGATCCAGCAAGGATAGGGACGGGATGTAGGGTTTAGAAGCGTAGGGAGGGGGGTTGAAAGTACGATTCGGAACGGTCCTACGCAGGCGGCATAGCACGTCTTACGGACCATTCCCGCACGCGATATCTAATCTGCAGCAACGCTTGCAAACCCCGCCCGGATCTTCTCTTCCGGCAGTTCATCGGCAATGAACACGATCACGCTTTCGCGCGTTTCGCCATCCGCCCACTCCACATCGAAATCAAACCCGTACAGCTTCAACACCCCCTGAAACACCAGCTTGCGGTCTTCGCCGGCGATATTCAGCACGCCTTTGTAGCGCAGCAGTTGTTTGCCGTGCTCTTCCAGCAGCTCGTTCATGAAGGTGCTGAGCTTGTCGATATCCAGCGGCTGGTCACTGCGCAGGACCAGGCTGCTGATGCGGTCGATGGAGCGGCCTGCCGGAGCCGCCGGGCGCAGTGTCATCCCCCCGATGTCAGCGTTCAGGTTGAAGCCGCGCACATCCAGCAGTTCGGCGAGGTCGATCTTGCCGTGCTCGACCACACGGATCGGCGCACGTCGGTTGATGCGGGTTAGTCGCTCGCTTAGTGCGTTGAAGGCCGCCTCATCCACCAGATCGGTCTTGCTCACCAGCAGACGATCTGCAAAGCCGATCTGCGCCTGGGCGATGGTCTGCTCCAGGTGCGTGTCGGCGTGGGCCGCGTCAACCAGCGTGATGATGCCGTCGAGGATGTAGCGCTCGCGCAGCTCCTCGTCGATGAAGAAGGTCTGCGCCACCGGTGCGGGGTCTGCCAGGCCGGTGCATTCGATGACCAGCCGATCGAAGGCAATCTCGCCACTGTCGAGGCGTTCCAGCAGCAGATACAGCGCTTTGGTGAGGTCGGTGTGAATGGTGCAGCAGACGCAGCCGTTGGACAGGGTCATCACCTGCACGGGCTCGTCGCCCAGCAACTGGGTGTCGACGCCGGCGTCACTGAATTCGTTCTCGATCACGGCGATCTTCAGGCCGTGCTCTTCTTTGAGCAGATGGCGCAGCAGAGTGGTTTTGCCGGCGCCGAGAAAGCCGCTGAGGATCGTGACGGGGATAGGTGTGAACAAAAAAAAGACCTCGATTCGCTGAAAAAAAACAGGAGTGAGGTTGCTGGCGATTCGAAATATCAGTCAGTACAGCGGCGACTGAATTAACGCATCGCGAGCAAGCTCACTCCTACATGACCCATGGGTCACATCATTAGCAACACTTGGGCCCGCCCTTCCCGCCGTAGCGTGCGTCCTGGCGTTCCCGAAAGAACGCTTCGTAGGACATCACCGGCTTGTCCGGGTGAGTCTTCTGCATATGCTCAACGTAGTTGTCGTAATCCGGCATGCCCACCATGAGGCGAGCGGCCTGACCGAGATACTTACCCAGGCGACTCAGATCGTTGAACATAGGCAGCTCCTCGCGTTACAGCGCACTCAATGGGTTTCCGGGAAAGCCTGGAACGGCGATTCCTTGTCGGTACGCTCTTTCTTGACCCACGCCGCCCGACCGACTTTCAACGCATAGAACAGAATGCTCAGGACCACGAACAGGAACAGCGTGGTCAGAGTGGCGTTGGTGTAGGCGTTGAAGATCACATGCTGCATTTGATCCATGGTCTTGGCCGGGGCCAGCACCTGACCGGCGTCTGCCGCCGCGCTGTATTTCTTCGCCAGCGCCAGGAAGCCTACCGCAGGGCTCGGGTCGAACAGTTTGATGAAGCCCGCGGTCACGGTGCAGATCAGCAGCCATGAAGCCGGCAGGATGGTGACCCAGACGTACTGCTGACGCTTCATTTTGATCAGCACGACCGTCGCCAGCATCAGCGCGATACCCGCGAGCATCTGGTTGGAGATACCGAACAGTGGCCACAACGTGTTGATCCCGCCCAGCGGATCGATCACGCCTTGATACAGCAGATACCCCCACAGCGCGACGCAACCACCGGTACCGATGGCGTTGGCGGTCCAGGACTCGGTGCGTTTCAGCGCAGGGACGAAACTGCCCAGCAGGTCCTGAAGCATGAAGCGGCCGGCACGGGTACCGGCATCGACTGCCGTCAGGATGAACAGCGCTTCAAACAGAATCGCGAAGTGGTACCAGAACGCCATAGTGTTCTGACCCGGGAAGGCCTGGTGCAGGATCTGCGCGATACCCACTGCCAGGGTCGGTGCACCACCGGCACGGGCCAGCACGGTGTTTTCGCCGATGTCCTTCGCCACAGCGGTCAATTGATCCGGTGTGATGAGGAAACCCCAACTGCTGACCATCTGCGCGACCGAAGCGACGTCGGAGCCGACGATGGCCGCCGGGCTGTTCATCGCGAAGTACACGCCTGGCTCAATGACCGAGGCCGCGACCATGGCCATGATCGCCACGAACGATTCCATGAGCATGCCGCCGTAACCGATGTAACGGGCGTTGACTTCGTTATCCAGCAGCTTCGGCGTGGTGCCCGACGAAATCAGCGCGTGGAAACCGGAGACGGCGCCACAGGCGATGGTGATGAACAGGAACGGGAACAGGGTGCCTTTCCAGACCGGACCGGTGCCGTCGGTGAACTGCGTCAGCGCAGGCATTTTCAGCTCAGGCGCAAGAATCAGGATGCCGATCGCCAGCGCGATGATGGTGCCGATTTTCAGGAATGTGGACAGGTAGTCGCGAGGCGCCAACACCAGCCAGACCGGCAGCATGGCTGCGACAAAACCGTAACCGACCAGCATCCAGGTGATCTGCACGCCAGTGAAGGTGAACATCGGCGCCCACTCAGGGCTCGCTGCCACAAGGCCACCGACCCAGATCGACAGCAGCAACAGCACGACGCCCACCACCGAGATTTCGCCGATACGGCCCGGGCGGATGAAGCGCATGTAGATGCCCATGAACATCGCGATCGGAATCGTCGCCATGACCGTGAACATGCCCCATGGGCTCTCGGCCAGCGCCTTGACGACGATCAGCGCCAGCACCGCGAGGATGATGATCATGATCAGGAAACAGCCGAACAACGCGATGGTGCCGGGAATCCGGCCCATCTCTTCGCGGACCATGTCGCCCAGGGAGCGACCGTTACGGCGCGTGGAAAGGAACAGGATCATGAAGTCCTGAACCGCACCCGCCAGCACGACGCCGGCGATCAGCCACAGCGTGCCGGGCAGATAGCCCATCTGCGCGGCGAGCACCGGACCGACCAGCGGACCGGCGCCGGCAATGGCAGCGAAGTGGTGACCGAAGAGAATGTGTTTATTGGTGGGAACGTAGTCGAGCCCGTCGTTCTTGAGCACCGCGGGGGTGGCCCGGGTCGGGTCGAGTTGCATGACCTTGGTTGCGATGAACAGGCTGTAGTAGCGATAAGCGACCAGATAAATGGCCACTGCGGCGACCACAATCCAGAGTGCATTGATCGCCTCCCCGCGACGCAATGCAACCACTCCCAGAGCCCAGGCCCCAAGGATCGCAACAATCAGCCAGGGCACGTGGCGCAGCAGACCATTATTGTTTTTCATTTTTTTTGTTTCCAACTGAGTGGACTTATTGTTGTTCAGCAAGCGGAGTTTAGCGCCGCCGGAGCGAAAGGCTACCCCCACGATGGTCTAGCGCGATATTTGTCCTATAGTCAACGCAGCGGGCGCTTCAGGCGCTGAAGGAGTAGTAGCGTAATGACCGAGAACCACAATGAACGTCGTCGCTTCAAACGTGTTGCATTCGACGCGAAAACGAGACTCACACAAGGCGGCAAGACCTGGACGGTTCAGCTGATCGACCTGTCGCTCAAGGGGCTGCTGATCGAAAAGCCGTCACCCTGGGAGGGCGATCCCGATGAACGCTTCATGGTCGACATTGAGTTGCAGGACGGTATTGATGTCGTGATGGAAGTGCTGCTGACCCACGATGATCACAATCACCTGGGGTTTGTCTGCAAGCACATCGAGCTCGATTCAGTGACGCACCTGCGCCGACTGATCGAACTCAATATTGCCGATCACGATGAACTGGAGCGTGAGCTGGGCGCACTCATACATCTATAGAACGCGCTGCCCTTACTCGAACAACGCGTCCAGTGCTTGATCCAGGCGAGTCACGCCAATCACCGTCAGGCCCGGCGGCGACTCTTTCGGGGCGTTGCCCTTGGGCACGATGGCGCGTTTGAAGCCGTGCTTGGCCGCTTCCTTGAGTCGCTCCTGACCGCTCGGCACAGGGCGCACTTCGCCGGACAAGCCTACTTCGCCAAACACCAGCAAGTCGCCCGGCAGCGCACGGTTGCGCAGGCTGGACATGACGGCGGCCATCAAGGCCAGGTCGGAAGCGGTTTCCAGCACTTTCACCCCGCCCACGACGTTGAGAAACACATCCTGGTCATGGGTGGGGATGCCGCCGTGGCGGTGCAGTACCGCCAGCAGCATGGCGAGGCGGTTTTGATCAAGACCCAAGGTCACGCGACGCGGGTTGGAAAGGTGGCTGTCATCGACCAGCGCCTGCACTTCGACCAGCATCGGCCGGGTGCCCTCCCACGTGGCCATGACTACGCTGCCCGCGACTTCTTCCTGCGCTCGTGTGAGAAAGATCGCCGAAGGGTTCGAGACCTCTTTCAGGCCCTTGTCGGTCATGCCGAAGACGCCCAATTCGTTGACGGCGCCGAAGCGATTTTTCACCGCGCGCAGCAGACGCAGGCGGCCATCGGACTCGCCTTCGAAATACAGCACGGTGTCGACCATGTGCTCCAGCACCCGAGGCCCGGCCAGCGCGCCTTCTTTGGTGACGTGGCCGACCAGAAAGATCGCGGTGCCGCTCTGCTTGGCGTATCGCACCAGCAACGCGGCACTCTCGCGAACCTGGGATACGCCGCCGGGCGCTGATTGCAGCTGTTCGGTGAAGATGGTCTGGATCGAGTCGATCACCATGACCTTCGGCTGCTCGATGCGCGCCGTGGCAATGATGGTTTCGATGCAGGTCTCGGTCATGACCCGCAGTTTGTCCTGGGGCAAGCCAAGCCGACGGGCACGCATCGCGACCTGCTGCTGCGACTCTTCGCCAGTGACGTACAGCGCCGGCATGCGCTCGGCGATGGCGCAGAGGGTCTGCAACAGAATGGTCGATTTGCCGATGCCGGGGTCGCCGCCAATCAACACCACAGAGCCATCCACCAGGCCGCCGCCGAGAACGCGGTCCAGCTCACTGGAGTTGGTGGAAAAACGCGGGATTTCTTCAACACTGACTTCCGCCAGGGTTTTAATCTGCGCCTGCTGGCCGGTCCAGCCGGAACGACCGCTGGGCGCAGCCGCCGTACTGTTGTCGATCACGGTTTCAACGAGGGTATTCCAGGCACCGCATTCGCTGCACTGGCCGGCCCATTTGGGAAACGTCGAACCGCACTCGGTGCAGCCGTACATGCGTTTGGCCTTGGCCATGACACCCCCGATGTAAAAAGAGGGCAATCATACCCGATGCGTCAAACCGCCGGTGGCAGCGCCATCGGGCACGCACGCTTTTGGAGGATTAAATAAAACTAACCGGGACGGACCCGGTCGATTGCATGGATTAAGCGAGATGCAGGTAGCTGACTTACACTGCATTTACCACTCTCATCTGTAACAAAGGAATACACCCATGAGCGTACTAAGCGAGTTCAAAGCCTTTGCCGTAAAAGGAAACGTCGTCGACATGGCCGTCGGTATCATCATCGGCGCGGCATTCGGCAAGATCGTTTCGTCGTTCGTCGGCGATGTAATCATGCCGCCCCTCGGGTTGCTGATCGGCGGCGTGGACTTCAGTGATCTGGCCATCATGCTGCGGCCTGCTGAAGGGACTGCACCTGCGGTGGTGCTGGCCTACGGCAAGTTCATTCAGACCGTGATCGACTTCATCATCGTCGCGTTCGCCATCTTCATGGGCGTCAAGGCGATCAACCGTCTGAAACGCGAAGAGGCCAAAGCACCGACCCTGCCGCCAACCCCGTCCAAGGAAGAGCTGCTGCTGGGCGAAATCCGCGACCTGCTGAAAGAGCAAAACAGCAAGCCGGCTGCGCCACTGCCAGTGACGCCTGACCGGTTCGTTTAAGGCCGGTCATAACATGTGGGAGTGAGCTTGCTCACGAAGGGGCCGGGGCATTCAGCCACTTTCTCTAGTGAATGAAAGTAAGCCTTCGCCAGCAAGCTCTCTCCCACAAAGGCTTTTCAGCAGCTACCGCAGCACACACCTACCAATAATTCTCCACCGCGATCTGTCCCGGCTTGCGCGTCAACGCGAGGCGCATGTCACGGGTTTTCAGTACTGCGCGGGTGTCCTCGATCATCTGCGGATTGCCGCAGATCATCACCCGTGAGTGCTCGGGTGTCAGCGCGACGCCGGCCGCCTTCTCCAACTCACCGTTTTCGATCAGCGTGGTAATCCGTCCGTTGAGCGCACCGGGATGCGGCTCCCGCGTCACCGTCGGGATGAATCTGAACTTGTGCGCGTACTCGACCAGGTATTCGCGCTGGGTCAGCTCGGCGATGAGCTGCTGGTAGGCCAGTTCCCGGGACTCGCGGACGCTGTACACCAGAATGATGCGCTCGAATTTTTCCCAGACCTCGAAGTCCTGCAGGATCGAAAGGAACGGCGCAACGCCTGTCCCTGTGGATAACATCCAGAGGTCGCGACCATCGGTGAAGCGATCAAGGGTCAGGTAACCCACCGCCTGTTTTTCCACCATCAGCGTGTCGCCCTGACGAAGCCGGCTCAGCTCGCTGGTGAACTCGCCGTTGGGCACCACAATGGAGAAGAACTCGAGGAATTCATCGAAGGGCGAAGACACCACCGAGTACGCCCGCCACACCGTGGTGCCGTCGGGCTTGGTCACGCCCAGACGGGCGAATTGTCCTGCCGTGAAGCGGAAACCGGGATCGCGGGTGGTGCGAAAGGTAAAGAGACTGGGAGTCAGCGGCGTAACGTCCAGCAGCGTTTGCCGGGTGAATTTATCTGCACTGGCAGTCATGGGGCGCTCCTGGCTCCTGTCTCACAAAAAGGGTGATCAGTGTCCCGCAAACCCGCCGTGATAAACACCACCGGTTTGTAGTGATATCCGCAACGACTGATGCGATTTTTAGAGCATTTCGCTATCGGCGTTATCGCCAGGTGATTCATGCAGACGCACACAATCGTCCTAACCTTCTGATTCCATTGGCTTTTCCAAATCATGTCTGCAGCTAATCGGGGCGGTACTTCGACGCGACCACGAACCGCGCTCCATCCCGGGCCGTAATTGTTTCCTAGACTTCGATCAGGACGATCAAGACTGAGCATGGAGGCACACGATGGGTATTCGGAAGCTGGGGGAAGACTGCACGGCGAACGCGCAGACGCTCGCCTACAAGGGCCTGACGATCAGAGAGGTAGAGGTATTGAAGTGGTCCGCGACTGGCAAGACGGCGGCAGAAGTCGCGTTGATCCTGGATGTCACAGCGCGCACCGTTAACTTCCACGTTGGCAAAGCCATCCAGAAGATCGGCGCCTGCAACAAGATGTCAGCAGTGGTCCAGGCAACGAAAGATGGGGTGATCTAGGCGCAAGGTGAGGCAGGGGAGAAAAGCCCGGTGCGCGCGGGCAAAAACACGTAAAATCGCCGGCTTTGCGAACCTGGACACGCCGGCGCAGGTGTAACTGCCGCCGATACGCCGGTCGCGCCATCAACGACTGGAACTGCTCCGCCCATGCCGCTGCTTACCACCCCGTTTGCCCAGCTCGACCTGATCCGCCAGCCGGAGCAGTCGGATGAGCCCTTGCAGGCCTTCGATGCTGCCGACGAGTACCTGCTCAACCATGTCGCTGAACAGGGCGTGACGCTGCAAACCCGGGTGCTGGTGCTCAACGACAGTTTCGGCGCGCTCGCAGCGAGCCTTGCGCCCCATGCCACGGTGGTCAGCAGCACGGATTCGTACCTCAGCGCTCAGGCCCTGGAAAAGAACCTGGTGCGCAATGGCCTGACCTACGACGCGGTGCCGGTGATCCCGGCGAGCGCGCCGTTGACCGGTCCCTTCGACTGGGTGCTGATTCGCGTACCCAAGACCCTCGCCTTGCTGGAAGAGCAGCTGATTCGTTTGCAGGGCCAACTGGCCCCGAACGCCAGAGTCGTCGCTGCCGGCATGATCAAGCACCTGCCACGCTCCGCCGGGGAGCTGATGGAAGAGTACATCGGCCCGGTGCAGGCATCGCTCGCGGTGAAAAAGGCCCGGCTGCTGTTTTGCACGCCTGAAGCCAAAACCGTGCAGCCCTCGCCCTACCCCACCCGTTACACGCTGGACGAGCCGAAGATCGAGTTGATCAACCACGCCAACGTGTTCTGCCGCGACAGTCTGGACATCGGCACCCGCGCCTTCCTGCCGTACTTGCCCAAGGGCCTGGGCTCAGCGCGGGTCGCAGATCTGGGTTGCGGCAATGGCGTGCTCGCCATCGCCAGCGCGCTGGAAAACCCCGACGCCCATTACACGCTGGTGGACGAGTCATTCATGGCGGTGCAGTCGGCGCAGGAGAACTGGGCGTTGGCCTTCGGCGAGCGTCCGGCGGTGATTCACGCAGGTGACGGGTTGGCGGCGCAGGAGCCCGATTCGCTGGACGTCATCCTGTGCAATCCGCCGTTCCACCAGCAGCAAGTGGTCGGCGATTTCCTCGCCTGGCGGATGTTCCAGCAGGCGCGCTCGGCACTGGTCACCGGCGGCGCGCTGTACATCGTCGGCAACCGGCATCTGGGCTATCACAGCAAACTGGCGCGGTTGTTCAGGGGCGTGGAACAAGTGGCGGCGACGCCGAAATTCGTGATTCTCAAGGCGCGTAAGTAGAAACCTCTTCGCGAGCAAGCTCGCACACACCGTGTTGCTGCAACGCCAACATGACCGCACAAAAAAACCCGCCGAAGCGGGTTTTTTATTGAGTGAGCATCACTCAGTGCGACTTCATGCCTGCCGCCGTCATGAACATGCGCAGCAGCATGGCGACCACGAACAGCGCCAGCACGCTGCCGGTCCAGATGACCACCAGCCAGCCGATGCGCTGCCACAGTGGCTTGCCCTGCGCTGGATCAACCTCGCGCCTGTGCTCATCCTGATTCCGGGCGTCGTGCTGAACAGATTCTTTAACCGACATCGCTAAACCCTCTTCTCCCGCAGTGGGGCCCCGAGGAGAAACCGGGGCCATTACCTGCTAGTGATAGCCGTGTTCGTGGGTGACTTTGCCGCGGAATACGTAGTAGCTCCAGAACGTGTAACCCAGGATCAGCGGAATGATGAACAGCGTACCGACCAGCATGAACCCCTGACTCTGTGGCGGCGATGCCGCTGCCCAGATCGACACAGTCGGCGGAATGATGTTCGGCCACAGGCTGATACCCAGCCCGCTGTAGCCGAGGAAGATCAACACCAGCGTCAGCAGGAACGGTGCGTAGTTGGCATTGCGCGCCACCGCTTTGAACAGGCCGTACATCGTCAGCATGACCAGCGCCGGCACCGGCATGAACCACAACAGGTTTGGCAGGCTGAACCAGCGATCGGCGATGGCTTGGTGGGCCAGCGGCGTCCACAGGCTGACGATCGCCATGACCACCAATGTGGCGAGGGCCAGGGGACGTGCCAGGTCATGCATGGCTTTCTGCAGCGGCCCCTCGGTTTTCATGATCAGCCAAGTGCAGCCGAGCAAGGCATAGGCCACGATCAGCGCCAGACCGCAGAAGATCGAGAACGGCGTCAGCCAGTCCAGCCCGCCTCCGGCATAGGCACGGTCGACCACGGGAATGCCGTCGATGTACGCGCCCAGTGCCACGCCCTGGAAGAACGTTGCCACCAGGGAACCGCCGATGAACGCCTTGTCCCACAGGTGCCGCTTGACGTCAGTGGCCTTGAAGCGGAACTCGAATGCAACGCCGCGGAAAATCAGCCCGAACAGCATGAAGATCAGCGGCAGATACAGCGCCTCAAGCACGACCGAGTAGGCCAGCGGGAAGGCGCCGAACAAGCCGGCCCCGCCCAGCACCAGCCAGGTCTCGTTGCCGTCCCAGACCGGCGCGACGGTGTTCATCATCACGTCGCGGTCGGTCTTGTCCTTCATGAACGGGAACAGTATCCCGATGCCCAGATCGAAGCCGTCCATGATGACGTACATCATGACGCCGAAGATGATGATCACGGCCCAGATCAGTGGAAGATCGATACCCATGGCTCAGTTCCCCTCAGTCAGGCTGTCTTTGCGGTGGTCCGTGCTGCTTTCATCGGCAGCAGAGAGAGGACGCGCCGGGGTGCGTTTCTGCCCAGGTCCGCCGTGTGCCGGAGTATCCCCTTCGTGGGTTTTGGGCCCTTTGCGTACCAGACGCATCATATAGCCGAAGCCTGTGCCGAACAGCAGGAAATACACCACGACGAACAACACCAGCGTGATGCTCAGCTGCTCAACGCTGTGGCGGGACGCCGCATTGGCAGTACGCATCAGGCCATAGACGACCCACGGCTGACGCCCGATTTCGGTGGTGAACCAGCCCGCCAGCATGGCGATCAGACCGGCCGGCCCCATGCACATGACCAGACGCAGGAACCAGCGATTGGTGTACAGCCCGCCGCGCCAGCGCAGCCAGGCGCTCCACAGACCGACCGCGATCATCAGCATGCCCAGCGCCACCATGACGCGGAACGACCAGAACACGATCAGCGAATTCGGACGGTCCTCCGGCGGGAAGGACTTCAGCGCCGGAATCTGCTTGTCCAGGCTGTGGGTCAGGATCAGGCTGCCCAGGTACGGAATCTCGACGGCGTACTTGGTGCGCTCCTCCTTCATGTCCGGGATGCCGAAGAGGATCAGCGGGGTCGGCTCGTCGCCGACGTTTTCCCAGTGACCTTCGATGGCTGCAATCTTGGCCGGCTGGTGCTCCAGGGTGTTCAGGCCGTGAGCGTCGCCCACCATTGCCTGAATCGGCGCAACGATCAACGCCATCCACATGGCCATGGACAGCATTCTGCGAATCGCCGGGTTGTCGCGGCCACGCAGCAGGTGCCAGGCCGCCGAGGCGCCGACGAAGAACGCCGTTGCGACAAAGGCAGCGATTGCCATGTGCGTCAGTCGATACGGGAACGACGGGTTGAAGATCACCGCGAACCAGTCCACCGGAATCACCCGGCCATCGACGATCTCGAAGCCCTGGGGGGTTTGCATCCAGCTGTTGGAAGCCAGAATCCAGAAGGTCGAAATCAGTGTGCCGACGGCCACCATTGACGTGGCGAAGAAGTGCAGGCCGCGACCGACGCGGTTCCAGCCGAACAGCATGACGCCGAGAAAACCCGCTTCGAGGAAGAATGCGGTGAGCACTTCATAGGTCAGCAGCGGCCCGGTGACCGCGCCGGCGAAATCGGAGAAGCGGCTCCAGTTGGTACCGAACTCATACGCCATGACCAGACCCGAAACCACACCCATGCCGAAGTTGACGGCAAAGATCTTCGACCAGAAGTGATAAAGGTCGCGGTAGGTGTTGTCATGGGTTTTCAGCCACAAGCCTTCAAGCACCGCAAGGAAGCTCGCCAGACCAATGGTGATGGCAGGGAAAAGAATGTGAAATGAAACGGTGAACGCAAACTGGATTCGGGCGAGATCGAGCGCCTCTAAGCCGAACATAGGTCTTCCTCTATCAGGTGGAACTGGCTTCAGACTCAGGGCCTTCAGCGACTGCCCCCGGTGTATTGAGTACGAGGTGTGGCGTTTGTTCTCTTGGATTCGTGCTCAGGTCGGCGACCGGGGGATGCGTCAGGCGGCCAGTTCGATCAATACAGTTCAGAGCATTGATCCAGGTCAGCTGACAGTGAAAGAGTAGTCCCATTTCGGCACTTGCTCTGCGTGGTCTTTTGTCGCGTGGCGAGTTGACTCACCCGCCAGGGCGGTGCAGTTGGCGGGAAACAGAACAGGGTGCGTGGAATTGCAGCGCAGCACTGACAAAGCGCTAGTAGAAGGTCCTACAACGGATCGCGAATAAAGCCCATCAGCGCAGAAATCAGTCGCTGATAAAGCGCGTCGACTTCCGGCACTTGGCCTTTGGCCCTGAGGCTACCGTGAAGCAGCCCGAGGCCGGGATCGAACTCGGTGCGCACGCCCGCTTCACGCAGCGCGCGCTCGTAGGCAACACCGTCGTCACGCAACGGGTCGAACTGCGCGACGGCAATGAACGCAGGCGCCAGGTCATGGAAATCAGCTGCGCGGAGCGGACGGGCATAGGCCGATTGTTCGTCCGGCGCCATGTACATCTGCCGGTAGAAACCCAGCTCATCGGTGGAAAGAAGCGGTGCGTCGGCGCACTCACGGCGTGAGGGCAGATCGGTGTCGCCCCCGAGCTCGGGGTAGATCAGCGCCTGCCCCACTGGCTGACGCTCACCGGAATCGCGCAGCGCCAGACACACCGCAGCGGCGAGATTGCCACCGGCGCTGTCCCCGGCAATGGCGATGCGACGCGGGTCGATGTCCAGCCGCTGCGCCTGAATCTGCAAGGCGTGCCAGACCGCCAGACAGTCACCGAATCCTGCGGGGAATGGGTGTTCGGGCGCCAACCGGTAATCCACGGCGACGACCACGGCGTTGAGGTCGGCCGCCAGGGCTGCGGTCAGAAAGTCATGGGAATCGAGATCGCCGACCATCCAGCCGCCGCCGTGGATATACATCACGCACGGCGCCGGGTGTTCGAGGGACAGCCGCCGAGGTCGGTAACTGCGCACCGCCACCCCGCCGAGGGCGAAATCCCTGACGTCGAGGTTCGCCGGACGGGTCGGAGTGAACGCTTCACTCATCCGGGAATACGCGCGGCGCTGCTCGTTGATGTCCTCGGACGCGGCGCTGAAGCTCAGCGTTTTGTTCACGAACGCCGACATCTCGGGGGACAGCAGGTACGACGTGGGCATTGGCTGCTCCAGCCCGAGCCCTTGGCCAGGCTTGCTTGTTTATTTATTCACCGCCACTTGCACGGCGGTCGCTGCGTCTTTGCCATCGAAGGTCGTCACGCCATCCAACCAGCGCTTCATGTCTTCAGGATGATCCTTGAGCCACTGGCGGGCAACGTCGTTCGGCGCCTTGCGGTCCATGATCGGCACCATCATCTGGCTTTCCTGAGCGGCGGTGAACTTCAGGTTGCTCATCAGCTTGCTGACGTTCGGGCAACGAGCCGCGTAATCGGGCGCCGTCACCACTGAAACGGTCGCCGCGCCTTCGCCCGGGCCGAACACGTCTTCGCTGCCGGTCAGGTAGGCGATCTTCATATTGATGTTCATCGGGTGCGGGGTCCAGCCGACGAATACCACCCATTCGTTACGCTTGATCGCGCGCTGCACCGCCGCGAGCATGCCGGCTTCGCCCGACTCGACCAACTGGAAGCCGCCGAGGCCGAACTGGTTCTTCTCGATCATGCCCTTGATGTTGGCGTTGGCACCGGTGCCGGGCTCGATGCCGTAGATCTTGCCGCCGAGCTTGTCCTTGAGTCTGGCGATATCGCCGAAGGTTTTCAGCCCGCCTGACGCCACGTAATCCGGCACCGCCAGCGTGGCTTGGGCATCACTCATGCTCGGCACGTCGAGCACCTTGACCTGATTGGCCGCCACAAAGGGCGCGATGTTCTTGTCCATCGCCGGTTTCCAGTAACCCATGAAGACGTCGAGTCGATCGTCACGCAGACCGCCGAAGACGATTTGCTGGGCGGCGCTGGTCTGTTTCACGTCGTACCCCATGTTCTGCAGCAGCACTTCGGCGACAGCGCTGGTGGCGACGACGTCTGTCCAGTTGACCACACCCATGCGCACGTTCTGGCATTTGGCGGGTTCCGCCGCCAGCAGGACGGTGCTGCTCAGCATCAACACAGCGCAACTGAAATGACGAATAAATGACTTCATGGGTGCTCCTCGGGTCGGCTCGTTATTTTATTCAGCTCTTTTCGGCAGTTTTTCAAGGCTTGAAGACCCGCGGCAATTCGATGGCTGCCGCGTCGATGCAAGGTACGCAGCAGGCCTGAGCATCAAGCGCACCAGCGCGACCTGTGCTTGCACTGGGGCGACATTGAATGAAGGGGGTTCAGTAGCAGATGATCGTTCCCACGCAGAGCGTGAGAACGATCAGGTCCGGCGTGGGTTACAGCACTTTATCCAGCGTAATCGGGAATTCCCGAACACGCTTGCCCGTGGCGTGGAAGATGGCATTGGCGATGGCAGAAGCCACGCCGACGATGCCGATCTCGCCTACACCCTTGGAGCCCAGATCATTGACGATGTCGTCGTTCTCTTCCACGAACAACACGTCGATCTCGCCGATGTCGGCGTTCACCGGGATGTGGTACTCGGCCAGGCTGTGGTTCATGAAGCGCCCGAGATTGTGGTCGGTCTGGCTCTCTTCCTGCAGCGCCTGACCAATGCCCCAGACCACGCCGCCGAGAATCTGGCTGCGCGCGGTTTTCGGGTTGACCACGCGGCCCGCCGCGACTGCGTCCACCACACGATTAACGCGAATGGTGCCCAGGTCTTCGTCCACCAACACTTCGACGAACACCGCCGAGTGAGTCGCCGTCGAATAGCCTTCGCGCTTGTCGTCAGGCTTGGCGTCGATCTGTACTTCCAGCGTCTCGTGGGACGACTCGCGGACGATGTCGGCATAGGCAAAACGCTGATCGTCGATGAGCAGATAACCGTCGCCGTAACCGACATCGGCCATGTCCACCACCGCGTATTGCGGATGCGCCATGCGCACGGCGTCGAGCAGCTTGGCGCGCAAAGCACGGCAGGCCTGCTGCACGGCAGTACCCACGGACGACACGGTGAACGAGCCACCCTGCAACGGCGACGTCGGCAGCGAAGAATCACCCAGCACGAAGGTAACGTCGTCCGGATTCACACCGGCGGCTTCGGCGGCGATCTGAGTCATGACCGTATACGTGCCGGTGCCAATGTCAGTGGTGGCACTGCTGACGGTGATCTTGCCGCTGCTGTCGATACTGGCCTTGGCGCTGGCCGGCATTTGCATGGCTTCCCACACACCGCCGGCCATGCCCCAACCCACCAGTTGACGGCCCTGACGCATGCTGCGCGGCTCGGGGTTGCGCTTGCTCCAGCCGAAGCGCTCGGCGCCTTGCTCGTAACAGGCCAGCAGTTCCTTGCTGGAATAAGGCTTGCCTTCGTTGCCGTTGCTGTCGGCAAAGTTGACGATCCGCAGTTGCACCGGGTCGATGCCGGCCGCAATGGCCAGCTCGTCCATGGCGCATTCCAGCGCGACCATGCCGGAAGCGGCGCCCGGTGCGCGCATGTCCAGCGGCGTGTAAACGTCAAGCGGCGCCAGCTTGTAGCTCAACTGCACGTTGTCGCACTGATAGAGCATGCCGCTCCATTCAACGACGTGCTCGGTGAAGTCTTCAAAACGCGAGGTCTGGCCGATCGCGTCGTGGGCAATCGCTGTCAGCTTGCCGTCTTTGGCAGCGCCCAGGCGCATGTGCTGAAGGGTCTGGGGGCGATAGCCGAACGTGAACATCTGCTGGCGGGTCAGCGTCAGGCGTACCGAGCGCTGAAGTTTCAGCGCTGCCATCACGGCCAGTGGCAGCTGGTATTGCGGGCGCAGGCCGGAACCGAAGGCGCCACCGACGAAGGCGGCGAGGACACGAATCTTTTCTTTCTCCAGGCCGAATACGCTGTGCAGGTAGTCCTGGCAGTTCTGCGTGCCTTGGGTTTTATCGTGAATCTCCAGGCTGCCGTCGGCCTTGTAAAACACCGTCGACGCGTGGGGCTCCATCGGGTTGTGGTGCTCGTTGGGCGTGCTGTAGTGGGTGTCGACAGTCACTGCGGACTGGGCGAATGCGCCTGAAAAATCCCCGCGCGGCTTTGGCGTTTCCGCCGGCGCGGTGTGGGCGTCACTCTGGCCGACGCTGAGGTCGGTCTGGTGCGAATCGGTTTCGTATTCGATTCGCACGAGGGAACCGGCATGCCGCGCCAGCTCAAGGGTGTCCGCCACCACCAGCGCCAGAGGCTGGCCGCTGTAGAGCACGCGGTCGTTGTAGAACGGCCGGAACGGCGAGCCTTCCGCAGAGTCGGCGTCCTGATAGTCCTCGTCATAACTGGCGATGTGCGGGCGGTTGGTGTGATCGATGACCGCCACCACGCCGGGCACCGCCAGCGCCTGGGAGGCATCAATGCTGACAACCCGGCCGGAGGCGATAGTGCTGGAAACCACGCTGCCGTGCAGCAACCCGGCCTCTGGGTACTCACCGGCATAGCGGGCCTGGCCGGTGACTTTCAGGCGTCCGTCGACGCGGTCCATCGGTTGGCCCAGCGCGGAGCTTCCCGGGATTGGTGTGTTGGCGTTCATTAAACAGTCCCTCCCAAGGTGGCGTCGCTCAAGGCGCGAACGATCGCGCGGCGGGCCAGCTTGATCTTGAAAGCGTTGTGCGCCAGCGGCTGAGCGTCGCGCAGCATCGCGTCGGCAGCAGCAACGAAGTTTTCCCGCGAGACCGGCTGGCCCTTGAGCGACTGTTCGACGGCCGTGTCGCGCCAAGGCTTGTGTGCCACGCCACCCAAGGCGATGCGCACATCACGAATGACGTCGCCATCGAGTTCGACGGCAGCGGCCACCGAGATCAGGGCAAAGGCGTAAGACGCGCGGTCACGGATCTTCAAATAGTGGCTGTGCTGCTGGAAACGCGGCGCAGGCAGTTCGACAGCCGTAATCAGTTCATCGTCGGCCAGCTGGTTGTCGCGCTGGGGCGCATGCCCCGGCAAGCGGTGGAAGTCGGCAAACTCGATGACGCGCGCACCGGCACGCCCTTGAACGTGCACGCGGGCTTCGAGCGCAGCCAAGGCCACGCACATGTCCGACGGGTGCGTCGCGACGCAGGCATCACTGGCACCAAGGATCGCGTGGATGCGGTTCAGACCGTCTTTAGCCGGGCAACCCGTGCCAGGCTCGCGCTTGTTGCACGGCACGGTTGAGTCGTAGAAGTAGTAGCAGCGGGTGCGCTGCAACAGGTTGCCGCCGGTGCTCGCCATGTTGCGCAATTGGGGCGAGGCGCCCGCCAGAATGGCTTGGGACAACAATGGATAATCACGTTCGATCAGCGGGTGCCACGCCAGGTCAGCGTTGCTCACCAGCGCGCCGATCATCAGGCCGCCGCTGTCGGTTGCGCGAACGTCCTTGAGCGGCAGGCCAGTGATGTCGATCAAGTGCTCGGGGCGGGCGATGTTTTCTTTCATCAAATCCAGCAGGTTCGTACCGCCAGCGATGAAACGGCTGGCAGGGCCTGCGAGGTTGACCGCCTGGGTGATGTCGGACGGCTTGCTGTAGCTGAAGGGATTCACTGGCCGCGCCCTCCCTGATCCGGTGCGGCATTCATCGATGGCAAGACTTCAACCACCGCCGCACGGATGTTGCTGTAGGCGCCGCAACGGCACAGGTTGCCGCTCATCAGTTCTTTCACTTCGTCATCGGTGCTGGCGCGGCCTTCGTTGGCCAGGCCCACTGCCGAGCATATCTGCCCGGGCGTGCAGTAGCCGCACTGAAAGGCGTCGTGCTTGATGAACGCTTGTTGCATCGGGTGCAGGGTGTCGCCGTTGGCCAGCCCTTCGATCGTGGTCAGCTCGGCGCCGTCACACATGATCGCCAGGGTCAGGCACGCATTGATGCGTTTGCCGTCACGCAGCACGGTGCATGCACCGCATTGGCCGTGGTCACAGCCCTTTTTGGTGCCGACCAGATCGAGCTGCTCGCGCAGCAGATCCAGCAGCGTGGTCCAGGGCTGTACGTCCACTTGTCGGGTCTGGCCGTTCAACGTCAGGGCGATGGAATGCCCTGCGAACGCCTGTTCATTGGTTGCACTCATGGGAAGCCTCACGGTAGGTACTCGATCAGCGCAGTGATCTGCGTCTTAAGGGGTACGACTTGTGTGGTTTCGGAAACGTTCAGGGTTTATGACGGGCGTTTTGACGCAGCGTAGCGCCGGCCTGGCGCAAGGCCGATCCGGACATTTGCAATCCGGCGACAAGCGCCAGGCCCCATCGCCCGGAGCTGCTGGTATGATGCGCGGCTTTTTGCAACTGGCAGAATTTGTGCAAGCCGTTTCGGTGAGCAGTGCTTTGCTGTTTCAGTCGACTACATAAATGACGCGGAGCGTCACCGGGGAGCCTTAAATGCTGGAGCGGTTGTTTCAACTCAGGGCACATAACACCAATGTGCGCACCGAAATTCTGGCCGGGGTCACGACCTTTCTGGCCATGGCCTACATCCTGTTCGTGAACCCGAGCATCCTTGGCGAAACCGGCATGGACAAGGGCGCGATCTTCGTCGCCACCTGTCTGGCCGCGGCCATCGGTTCCACCGTGATGGGCCTGATCGCCAACTACCCGATTGCGCTCGCGCCGGGCATGGGCCTGAACGCCTTCTTCACCTACACCGTTGTGCTGCACATGGGCCACACCTGGCAGGTGGCGCTGGGCGCGGTGTTCATTTCCGCGGTCATGTTTTTCGTGCTGTCGATCTTCCGCATCCGCGAATGGATCATCAACAGCATCCCGCTGCCGTTGCGCTCAGCCATCGCGGCCGGCATCGGCCTGTTCCTGGCGCTGATTGCGCTGCACAACGCTGAAATCGTCGTGAGCAACCCGGCCACCATGGTCGGCCTGGGTGATCTGGCCAAACCGGCACCGATCCTTGCCGCCCTGGGCTTCGCGCTGATCGTGGCGCTGGAGGCTTTGAAAGTGCGGGGCGCCGTGCTGATCGGCATTCTGGCCGTGACCATCATCTCGATCGTAATGGGCTTCTCGCCGTTTGGCGGCGTGGTGTCGATGCCGCCTTCACTGGCGCCGACCTTCCTGCAGCTGGACATTCCCGGCGCACTGAACATCGGTCTGGTCAGCGTGATTTTCTCCTTCCTGTTCGTCGACCTGTTCGACAACTCCGGCACCCTGATCGGCGTCGCCAAGCGCGCGGGGCTGATGGGCAAGGACGGCCACATGCCGAAAATGGGCCGTGCGCTGATCGCCGACAGCACCGCCGCGATGGCGGGCTCTCTGCTGGGCACGTCGACCACCACCAGTTACATCGAATCGGCGGCGGGCGTCAGCGCCGGTGGCCGGACCGGTCTGACGGCCGTTGTGGTTGCCGTGCTGTTTCTGCTGGCGCTGTTTTTCGCACCGCTGGCCGGCAGCGTTCCGGCATTCGCCACCGCCCCGGCCCTGCTGTTCGTGGCCGTGTTGATGACCTCCGGCCTTGCCGAAATCAACTGGGATGACATCACTGAAGCGGCACCGGTGGTGATCACCGCGCTGGCCATGCCGTTCACCTATTCGATCGCCAACGGCATCGCCTTTGGCTTCATTTCCTGGACCGTGATCAAGCTGTTGTCGGGCCGGGGCCGTGAGCTGAATTCGGCACTGGTCGTGCTGTCGATTCTGTTCGTGATCAAGCTGGGCTTTTATCCATGAGTTCTACGTTCGACCCTGCAAACTACACCGCTCAGCTCGATGAAAAGGCCGCGCGCCTGCGCGAGCTGCTGGCGCCTTTCGAGGCGCCGGAACCTCAGGTTTTCGACTCGCCGCGCGAGCACTATCGCCTGCGCGCCGAGTTCCGCCTGTGGCGCGACGATGGCAAGCGTCACTACGCCATGTTCGCGCCGGGCGACAAGCACACGCCGATTCTGATCAACGATTTCCCCATCGCCAGCCAGCAGATCAACGCGCTGATGCCGGTGCTGCGGGATCGCTGGGAAGCCAGCAAGACGCTCAATCACAAGCTGTTTCAGGTGGACTTTCTGACCACGCTGGCCGGCGACGGCATGATCACGCTGTGCTATCACCGCCCGCTGGATGAAGCCTGGCAAGTCGAGGCCGAGCAATTGGCGGCTGATCTGAAGGTGAGCGTGATCGGCCGTTCGAAGGGGCAGCGTCTGGTGATCGGTCGCGATTACGTGACCGAACAGCTGGAAGTCGCCGGCCGGACCTTCAGTTATCGCC
Organism: Pseudomonas sp. HP_12; assembly: GCF_055283955.1. Classification (NCBI taxonomy): domain Bacteria; kingdom Pseudomonadati; phylum Pseudomonadota; class Gammaproteobacteria; order Pseudomonadales; family Pseudomonadaceae; genus Pseudomonas; species Pseudomonas sp. HP_12. The sequence continues at coordinate 22,069 of NZ_JBTOQG010000018.1, read as the reverse complement.
AGCCGGAGGGCGCGTTCACCCAGCCCAACGGCACGGTGAACCAGAAAATGCTGAGCTGGGCGTATGACGCGCTGGGCGACCGCGACGATGATTTGCTGGAGCTGTATTGCGGCAACGGCAACTTTACGCTGCCGTTGGCGACCCGCGTGCGCAAGGTGCTGGCGACCGAGATCAGCAAGACCTCGGTCAACGCGGCGCTGAGTAACCTGGCGGACAACTGTGTGGATAATGTGTCGCTGGTGCGCCTTTCGGCGGAAGAGCTGACCGAAGCGCTGAATGAGGTGCGCCCGTTCCGTCGTCTGGCCGGCGTCGATCTGAAGAGCTACGACTTCGGCAGCGTGTTCGTCGACCCACCCCGCGCCGGCATGGACCCGGACACCTGCGAGCTGACGCGGCGTTTCGAGCGCATTCTGTACATCTCGTGCAACCCGGAGACCCTGGCCGCGAACATCGCCCAGCTGCACGACACCCACCGGGTCGAGCGCTGCGCGCTGTTTGATCAGTTCCCGTATACCCATCACATGGAGTCGGGGGTTTTGCTGGTTCGCCGGTAAACCTTAGGTACTTTAGGATATCCCCCGGTCTTCCAGATCCCGCGATATCGGGCGTTTAATAAAGTCCCAGTGGGAGTGAGCTTGCTCACGAAGACCGCGTGCGGTCCGCTGAAGATTTGGCGGATGTACCGACCTATTCGCGAGCAAGCTCGCTCCCACAGTTCATTTGGCAGTGGTTAAGAATGGGCCGGATGAACAAAAGTGATCTTCCCAATGGGGCTTGGGCCCAGCGCACTCCTACTCGATCCGCCGCCGCTTTCTCATGCGCACGCAGCATATCCCTAACCACCCATCATTAAATTCCTGACAGCTAGCGGCGAACTGCGCCAGACCGGTGTATAACTCTCGGCCGTCTCTCGCTTCGATGGATGCCTAGCCTTGAGCTCCGAATCGCCCGCCCCGTCTTCTGAATCCTCCGCTAAAAGCGCCCTGCGGCTGCCCGGCTTTTTCGCCTTCCTGACCGCGCGTCTCGCTGCCGTTTTCGCCATGCAAATTCAGGCGGTCGTGGTCGCCTGGCAGGTCTACGACATGACCCGCAGCCCGATCTCCCTGGCGTATGTGGGCCTGGCGCAGTTCATTCCCATGCTGCTGTTGTTGATGCCGGCCGGCGATCTGATCGACCGCTATGATCGCAAGATGATCCTGACCATCAGTTGGTCGGTGCAAGCGGTGTGCAGCCTGATGCTGATGCTGTTCTCGGTCACCCACCATCAGGACACGCGGCTGATTTACGCCACCCTCGCCCTGTTCGGCTGCGCCCGCGCCTTTACCGGGCCGGCGTTGCAGAGCCTGCTGCCGCAAGTCGTCCCCCGCGAAAAACTCGCCTCGGCTATCGCCACCAACAGCATGATCATGCGCATTGCCACCATCGCCGGGCCTCTGGTCGGCGGCGGTTTATATGCAGCGGGCGGCGGCGGATTGACCTACTCGGTGTGCATGGCCAGCTTCATCGCTGGCGTGCTGTTGCTGATCCGCGTGCCGGTGCTCTATGCCGGGAAGAAGCAGATCCTCGAGTCCACGGCCTGGAAGCGCTTCACCGCCGGCATCGCGTTCATTCGATCGCGGCCGATCATCCTTGGCACCATTTCCCTCGACCTGTTCGCCGTGCTGCTCGGTGGCGTCGTGGCGCTGCTGCCGATTTATGCCCACGAAGTGCTGCACCTGGGGCCACAAGGGCTGGGCGCGCTGCGCAGTGCGATGAGTCTGGGGGAGGTCAGCACCGGCCTGTACCTGAGCTTCCGGCCTTTTGATCGACACGTCGGTCTGGTCATGTTCATCGCCGTCGCGGTGTTCGGTATCGCCAATCTGGTGTTCGCCCTGTCGACGCTGTTCTGGCTGTCGCTGCTGGCGTTGATGATCGCCGGTGCGGCGGACATGGTCAGCGTCTACATTCGCTCCACACTGGTGCAATTCTCAACGCCGGACGACATGCGCGGGCGGGTAAACGCCGTGAATATGTTGTTCATTGGCTCGTCCAACGAACTGGGCGAATTCCGCGCCGGCAGCAGCGCAGCGCTTTGGGGGGCCGTGCCCGCCGCGATCATCGGCGGGCTTTGCACGCTGGGTGTTGTGGGCGCCTGGATGGTGGGTTTCAAGGCCTTGCGCCAGGTCAACCACTTTGCCGACGCCTCGCCGATCGAAACCACCGAGAAGCAGACAGCGCGGGTTTGATGTAAGCCCTCTCGGGTATTTGCTGTCGGCGCGTACCCTCTGCGCGCCACGCGAATACGGCCACTTCCCCATCACTTTTAAACGACTACTGCGGCGAATATTACCCGTTACGGAATCTTCCGTAGGACGGCCTATGGCGCCTGCGTAGGACCGATCCGAATCGTACTTTTGCCCCCCCTCTTGGCGCTTCAAAGCCACGAATATGCTCCCTATCCTTGCTGGACCAGAACTCAGCAAGGACGAAACATATGGCGTTTGACGGATTCATCAAGCTGGACGGGATCGACGGCGAGTCGCTGGATGAGCGCAACAAGGGCTGGATCGAAATTGTGGCCTACGACTTCGGCGTCAGCCAAAGCACCTCCGCCACCGCCAGCTCGAACGGCGGCGCAGGCTCAGGACGGGCCAGCCTCAGCGACTTCAGCTTCAGCAAACGCCTGGACAAATCCAGCGCTGCGTTGTTTGAGGCCAGCTGCGCGGGCACGCACATCAAGGACCTGACCTTGTGTCTGTACCGGGCCGGTGGAGACAAGTTGAAGTACTACGAAGTGCGCCTCGAAGAAGTGATCATTTCTGACTTCAGCCAAAGCGGTGAAAGCGGCGAGCCCCTGGAACACGTGCAAATCAACTTCGGCCGCGTTCGCATTCTGTACACCCAGCAGAAACGCAGCGACGGGGCGGCAGCCGGCAACGTCACCGGCGGCTGGGACCGCATCGCCAACAAGCGCTTTAGTTGAGGACAGCACATGTCCAAGCCATATGTGTTTATCAATGACCGCATACAGACCTATTTCACACTCAAGGCACGGGTGAGCGGGCGTGCGAAGTTCGATGTGCTTAACGCGCACATTCGAAACGTTGTGGTGATGCCGGGCCAACTGGTGATTGTCAGCGACGGTTCGACCGGCATTCTGACGGCGGAAGAGACAGAGCTAATGAACCTCGCTCGGAACGTCCATCGGCAAGTGAAAGGCGCGGGCAGCCAGCTCATCGAGAACTATGACCTGCTGCAGAACATGCTCAGTTATGGATCGCTGGATATTGGCGCTGCCACCGGGAGTTGGGGCAAGCACCTGGAGGGGGTGAAGAAAACTCTGGAAGAGATCGAGCGGCTTTACAAACTGTCGCTGGCGCGCGGAACACCCATTGCCCGGCAGGAATTCATCAACCAACGACGAGCGCTGTTTGCCACGCTTGATAAGCAACTGGAAGGCATTGCTCGCTGGGGTACCGGGCTACGGAAAAAGGGCCCGCTTAAGAAGATGCTGGGGTTGTCGACCAAGAGTTATCTGCACACAGGTGAGATCCAGGGATATGCGGCGCGGGTCGGGAAGATCGCCAAGGTGGCGAAGTTGTTGAAGCATGGGACAGCAATTGGGATCGGGCTGAACTTAGCATCTACCGCGCTTGAGATTAAGGAAGCCTGCTCGACCGGAAGGGAGGATATTTGCACGCGAGCGAAATTCGTCGAAGGCGTGAAACTGGTGGGCAATGTCAGCGGCGGCTCCTTAGGCGGAACGCTAGGTGGCACAGCGGCGGCTACTGCATGCTTCGCGGTATTGGGTCCAACAAGCGGCCCGGTGGCACTTGCCTGTTTGATCGTGGGCGCAGTTGCTGGAGGGTATGGAGGTGGGTTGGCAGGTGAGAAAAGCGGAGAGTTCATAGGAACCAAACTTTATGAATGGAGCCCGCACACTAATGATGATTGAGAAAGTCTGGTGGGTGATGGCGGTGTTTGGAAGCATATTCGTCAATATCATCATAATGATTTACTTCCAGCTAAATAAGTTAACCGCCATGGAGGAACTGCTATCAGACGTAAAACTCGTGCAGTGGAACAAAAGCGTGTGGGGCGGGGGCCTCATTGGCAGGCAGATGAGGCTGAATGGATTAGCGATGATTATCATCATGCATAAGCTTATGTGCAGGCGGGGTGAGATACCTCCCGATGCAGATAAGCGGTTGTCTTCGGCGCTCAGGCTTCAACTTCAGGCGCTCTATTTTTTCTCGTATGCAAACGGCGCCGCTTTAGCTTGGGTTTATTTCTCCCTAGACTGAACAAGCTTGACAGTGCTCTGCGAGACCTTTTGACCCTCATTAGGGAAGAAATTTGGAGCTGCTTCACCAATGCACTACTTAATCGGCCTACTTTCACTGGCAATGTCCTTTTGGATGTTTGCGACCATCTTGACGATGACAATTTTTTGCTGCAGAAAGATAGTAATAATTGAAAGCTATCTGAATGACTGCAGATGCATATCTGATGCTCGAAGGATGTGGGGCGACGGCATTATCGGAAGACAGATGCGTATGAACATGGTGACTGTCGTCCTTACTTTTCCGAATTTGATGTACCTCCGTGGAGATATTTCAAAAGATGCAAACTTAAGAGTGCCACCAGATTTAAGGGTCTGGATACTCTGGCTCTACATCAATCTAAATACAGTATTTGCATGCATGATCGGGCTTTATGCCTTTATCACAGCACAGTGAGAGAAGTGAAAGAAATGACCGACGAATATCTCTATGAATGGGCGCAGTAATGGTAGATATCCCTACCGGACTACTGGCACTCATTTTGACAGTGATCACGGCCTTGCATCTCGCCGGCTACTACATCTTCTTCTACATCAACTTGGAAAAAATCGAAAACTACCTATGCGATATTGAAATGTTTTCATTGAACAGAGATTTCTACGGAGACAGCCTTTTCGGACGAAGAATGAGGGAAACCTTTGTAATGCTGGTCGCAGTCGCACCTGAAATCTTCTGGAGGCAGGAGCGCATTCCCAGGCAAAAACTTCTCAAACTGCCTCCCCGACTGCTGTGGGGAGTGCGGATAATTTATGGCTCGATGATTCTCATCGGCGTGAGTAGCGGACTGCTCTACTATTTTCGCGCGCCTCATTAACGCACTCAAAGGGCGCTGCCCTGACATGGGTCTACTTCTCCGCAGGTTGAAAAACACAAATAAGGTTCCAAGCTGCCACGCCCCACCAAGCAGCTCTGCAGGTGAGCAATACGTCTGAAGAACCGATTCGCGAACTATTCCCCCTCCCCTCCTCTCTTAGTCCAGCAGACCAGACGTCGTACGCCCGCCGTCTACACTTCCCACACGACCAAAAGAGGATTCCCCCATGCTATGGAAAAAAGGACGTCGCAGTGACAACGTCGTGGACGCACGCGGCGATTCCGGGGGTGGCGGTGGCGGCGGGATGCGCATTGGCGGCAAGGGTCTGGGGCTTGGCGGGATCGTGATCATTGTCGCGATCGGTCTGCTGACCGGGCAGGACCCGATGCGAATTCTGGGCGAGATTACCGGCCAGATGGGTTCGGAGCAGACCGCAGCGGTCAATCCGCAAACGCGCCAGGCGCCACCGGCCAATGACGAGCAGGCCGACTTCGTGCGCGCGATCCTGGGCGACACCGAGGACACGTGGCAGCAGGTGTTCCAGCAAATGGGGAGCCAGTACAAGGCGCCGACCCTGATTCTGTTCAGTGGCCGGGTGCAATCGGCGTGCGGCTCGGCGTCTTCGGCGAGCGGCCCGTTCTATTGCCCGGCTGACCAGCGCGTGTACCTGGACATGGAGTTTTTCCGTGAGATGAGTCAGCGTTTCAAGGCGGCGGGAGATTTCGCTCAGGCGTACGTGATTGCTCACGAAGTTGGCCATCATGTGCAGACCTTATTGGGGGTTTCGGCTAAAGTTGACGCCGCCCGCCAACGCGGCATGAAAATGGAAGGTGACAACGGTTTGCTGGTGCGTCAGGAGCTGCAAGCTGACTGCCTGGCAGGCGTTTGGGCCAACAACGCACAAAAGCGTTTGAACTGGCTGGAGCCGGGTGATATTGAAGAGGCGCTGAACGCCGCCAACGCCATTGGCGACGACCGCTTGCAGCAACAGGGTCAGGGCCGGGTCGTGCCGGACTCGTTTACCCACGGCACTTCTGCCCAGCGGGTCCGCTGGTTCAAGACAGGTTTTGCCCAGGGACAAATCAACCAATGCGATACGTTCGCCGCCAAGAGCCTCTGATCACATGATGAAACCGCTTTCGATCCTGTTGTTGGGCACCCTGATGAGCCTCAATGCTCATGCGGCGGATCAGGCGGTTAAAGCCATCAGCCCCGACCGGCTGCAGATCAACGGAACGACCCAGGCCACCCTCGGCCTGAGTCAGAACTGGGTTCGTCCCAGCCCGCAGGTCCAGCGGGTGGTCATTGTTTTCCACGGTCGGCTGCGTAACGCGCAAACCTACCTGCGCAGTGTCGAGCGCGCAGCCAACCAGTCCAGGCAGCGATCGAAAACCCTGCTGATTGCGCCGCAGTTTCTCGACGAAAAGGACATCGCAGAACACCGCCTGCCTGAGTCGGTACTTCGCTGGCACACCAATGACTGGATGGCGGGCGAGAAGTCACTGGGCCCCAAGCCGGTCAGCTCCTTTGTGGTCATCGATCACATCCTCAAGCGTCTGAGCGACAGTAAGCTGTTCCCCAACCTGAAGGAAATCGTGATCGCGGGCCATTCCGGCGGTGCGCAGGTTGTGCAGCGCTACGCGATGATTGGTGGCAAGGAAGATGCCTTGCTGAAGAAGGAAGGCATCAAGCTGCGCTACGTGATCGCCAATCCGTCTTCGTATGCGTATTTCGACGCGACGCGGCCTGTGCCGGTCGACGCGGCAAGCTGCCCGACTTTCGACACCTGGAAGTACGGTCTGAACAAGCTACCCGCCTATGCCGGCAAGGAAACACCGGCCGAGCTTGAGGCCGCATACGTGAAGCGGGACATTACTTATCTGTTGGGCGAGCTGGACACCGATCCGGAGCACCCGGCGCTGGACAAGGATTGTGGCGCGGAAGCTCAGGGGCCTCAGCGTCTTGCCCGTGGTCACAACTATTTCGATTACCTGACCAAGCGCCACCCGGAAGGCTTGAATCAGCGTCTGGTGGAAGTGAAAAACGTCGGGCACAACGGCGACGCGATCTTCACTTCGCCTGAAGGGCAGACGGCGTTGTTCAAGGCCAATTGATATCCGCGCGTTTGGTAGGACTGGTTTCGGCCGGGAAGAGGCCAGCATGTGCAGCGTCAATGTTGCGGTGTAGCGCCAGACGCCTTCCCGGCTGAAGCCGGTCCTACAAATGAACGCAGCCGCCGGTCCTACTGTCTAGACGCGGCATTATGTAGGACCTGCTTTAGCCGGGAAGAGGCCAGCATGTGCAGCGTCAATGTTGCGGTGTAGCGCCAGACGCCTTCCCGGCTGAAGCCGGTCCTACAAATGAACACAGCCGCCGGTCCTACTGTCTAGACGCGGCACTACGTAGGACCGGCTTTAGCCGGGAACAGGCCGGTCTGTACACCATCAATTTTGTGGTGAATTGCCGGACGCGTTCCCGGCTGAAGCCGGTCCTGCCAGAAGGGTGGAATCAGCTCTTTGCGCCAATCATCGCCCGTAACGCCACACAATCCTCCGCATGCCAGTCGGTCAATTCCGGCCACGGGTTTTCCGGGAGATTGACCAGCACCGTCCGGGCCCCGGCCGCTCGACCACAGGCCAGGTCGAACTGATAGTCACCCACCATCACCATTTCCGACGGCTGCACGTTCCAGGCGCTCGCGAGCTTCAGCAGGCCACCCGGATCGGGTTTGGGCGCGGCCTCGTCACGGCCGAGCACATCGTCCACCGCAAAGCAGTCCGCGATGCCGATGGCCTCCAGCGTCACGTGGGCAAGCTCGCGGGCGTTGCGGGTCAGAATGCCTAGGCGATAACCCCGCCCTGCCAGCTCCCTCACCAACTCAACAGCACCTGTCGCGGGTTTGGATTCAATCGCCAACGCGCGCTCGTGCTCCAGCAGCCAGGCATGTTTAGCCGCCGCAACATCCGCCGGCAATGCCGCAAGGTGCCCGAGAATGTCGTCCTCCTGCGGGATATCCAGCGCACGCTTGATCGCCGGAAAATCATGGGCAGCAACGGTCAGCGTACCGTCCATGTCGAATACCCAGTGGCGTACTTGATTGAGGCTCATGACCAATCCTTACGGTGGCGAATCAAACCTTCCTGACTGACCGACGCCACAAGCTTGCCCTCGCGATTGAATACGCTACCTCGGGAGAACCCGCGCGAATTACCGGCCCATGGGCTGTCCATGGCGTAAAGCAGCCAGTCGTCAGCGCGCAGTTCACCGTGGAACCACAGCGAGTGATCCAGGCTGGCGATCTGCATGTCTTTCTGCCAGACCGTCTTGCCGTGGGGCAGCAACGACGTGGTCAGCAGGTTGAAGTCCGACGCGTAAGCGAGCATGTAGCGGTGCAGGGCGGGGATGTCGGGCAGGGTGCCGTCGGCGCGAAACCAGATGTATTTCACCGGGTCAGCAGGCTTCGGGTTGTAGGGATCAGACTCGGTGACTGGCCGGAATTCGATGGGCTTGGGGCACAGCAGTTTGTCCTTCATGTGCTCGGGAATCAGGTGCTCGCGCTGACGCATCAATTCAAGCTCCGACGGCAGGTTTTCCGGGCCGACCACGTGCGGCATCTGGGTCTGGTGCTCGAAGCCTTCTTCGTCGTACTGAAACGAGGCGCTGCAGGTGAAAATCGGATGGCCTTTCTGAATGGCCGTCACCCGGCGCGTGCTGAAACTGCCGCCGTCGCGGACCCGGTCCACCTGATACACCACGGGCAAGTGCGCGTCGCCGGGGCGCAGGAAATAGCCATGCAGCGAATGCACATGGCGCGCGTCTTCAACCGTCTTGCTCGCCGCCGACAGCGACTGACCCAGTACCTGACCGCCAAACAGCTGGCGAAATCCAAGGTCCTGGCTGCGTCCGCGGAAGAGGTTTTCTTCGATCGGCTCCAGACTCAACAGCGACACCAGATCATCCAGCACGTGACTCATTCAGGGTTCCTCACACGGTCGTCTCGCCAACCGTCATCGCATCAATCAGGCCATGGGCGCCGTAGGCCGGCGCATATGGAAGTGGGACGAAATGATACAGAGGTTTGTAGCCCGATTCCCGCAGCTGTTTAAAGCGTCGCCAACCAGCCCGCCCGGTTGATGCGATACAACACGTGGGGCCTGAGTGGATGGCCGTTGGGCAATTTCGGATGATCGAAGTTGTCAGCCGGATCGGTGCGCATGCCGATGGCCTGCATGACCTTCTGCGAGGGCAGATTATTGACCGCCGCAAATGCCACGATTTCGTCCATGTCCAGGTGCTCGAATCCGCAGCCAAGGACCGTCCAGGCGGCTTCGCTGGCATAACCCAGGCCCCAATGCTCGCGGGCCAGGCGCCAGCCGATCTCTACCGCTGGCGTAAATCCTGCTTCGAAGCCCACCACGGCCAGGCCGGTGAAGCCGATGAATTCACCGGTGTCCCTGCGTTCAAGGGCCCAGAAGCCGAAACCATACTCGGCAAAATGCCCGCGCACTCGGCCGATCAGCTTGGCGCTTTCCATGCGGCTCAAGGGCTGCGGAAAGTAGCGCATCACTTGTGGATCGGCGCACATCTTCGCGAAGGCTGGCAAATCATCATCTCGCCATTGACGCATCAACAAGCGTGCGCTGTTGAGCTCAAGAATCGGCTCCATCGATCGTCTCCCTGTTGCCTCGCCTCTCAAAATGCCCGCCGGCTGGCGATCTCCCCGCCCAGGCAAATCGCTGTGCGGTGATCGTCAGAACTGGCAAGATTCCCCTTCGAACCAGACGCGTGCTCACCATGCCCCTGCCCCTCATTTACCACGAAGACTACAGCCCGGACTTTCCGCCCGACCATCGCTTCCCGATGGACAAGTTCCGGCTTCTGCGCGACCACCTTATCGACACCGGCCTGACCACAGATGCTCAATTGTTTCGTCCGCAGGTCTGCCCAACGGACATCCTCGCGCTGGCCCATGACCCCGGTTACATCAGCCGTTATATGGAAGGCGCGCTGGCGCGGGAAGATCAACGTCGCCTTGGCCTGCCCTGGACCGAGGATCTGGCCCGACGTACGGTACGCGCGGTAGGTGGCTCTTTGCTGACAGCGGAACTCGCCCTGCAACACGGACTGGCCTGTCACCTTGCCGGCGGCACTCACCATGCCCATTACGATTACCCGGCCGGGTTTTGCATCTTCAACGACCTGGCGATCATCAGTCAGTACCTGCTGCAAAGCGGACGCGTCGACCGGGTGCTGATTTTTGACTGCGACGTGCACCAGGGTGACGGCACTGCGCGGATTCTCGAACACACCGATGACGCGATCACGGTCTCGCTGCACTGCGAAAAGAACTTCCCTGCGCGCAAGGCCCAAAGTGACTGGGACATTCCGCTGCCGATGGGCATGGGTGACGACGACTACCTGAAGGTGGTCGACGACACGCTCAATTATCTGCTGCCGCTGTATCAGCCCGATCTGGTGCTATACGACGCCGGCGTGGATGTGCACAAGGACGATGCGCTGGGGTATTTGCAGCTGACCGATGCGGGGGTTGCCCGCCGCGACGAGGCGGTGATGCGTCATTGCCTGGGCCGGGACATTCCGGTGATGGGCGTGATTGGCGGTGGCTACAGCAAGGACCGGCAAGCACTTGCTCGACGGCACGGGATTCTGCACCACAGTGCGCAGCGGGTGTGGATAGAGCGCGGGCTTTGAGTGATGACATCACTTACCCACATCCCCTGTGGAACCGCCTGTGGATAACCTGAGTGCAAGGGCGTGATCCCCTGATATCACTGGGGCACGCGCGCACTGTACGTTTTTTGATCGATAAGTTTTCCACAGGCTGGCCGCGTTTCACGAAGCTCGCGTAGAATGCGCGCCCCCTACCCAACCGGTGTCCGCTTAGCCATGACGTCAACCGCCACCTCAAGCTCCCAGACAGTCGCCATCATCGGCGGCGGCCCTGCCGGCCTGATGGCCGCTGAAGTGCTGGGCCACGCCGGTTTCAAGGTGGATCTCTACGACGCCATGCCCTCGGTCGGGCGCAAGTTTCTGCTGGCGGGCGTCGGCGGCATGAACATCACCCACTCCGAGCCGTCCCCTGCGTTCGTTGCCCGCTACGCCGAACGCGCTGCGGTAATCGCGCCCTTGCTGCGCAGCTTCGGCGCCCAGGCGCTGTGCGAGTGGATTCACGGCCTGGGCATCCAGACGTTCGTCGGCAGTTCCGGGCGTGTGTTCCCCACCGATATGAAGGCCGCGCCGCTGCTGCGCGCCTGGCTCAAGCGACTGCGCGAGTCCGGCGTCGTTATCCACACCCGTCATCGGTGGCTGGGGTGGAATGCCGACAATACGTTGCGAGTCGACGGTCCCGAAGGTGAAGTCGCCCTGAACCCTGCCGCCACGCTGCTGGCGTTGGGCGGAGCAAGCTGGTCGCGGCTGGGTTCGGACGGTGCGTGGGTACCGCTGCTTGAACAACGCGGGGTCAACGTCGCGCCGCTGCAAGCCGCCAATTGCGGGTTCGAAGTCTCGGCCTGGAGCGAACTGCTGCGCAGCAAATTCGCCGGCGCGCCGCTGAAGAACATCGCGATGGGCCTGCAGGGGCAAACCCTGCGGCTGGGGGAATGCGTGGTCACTCAGGGCGGTGTCGAGGGCAGCCTCGTTTACGCTTTGTCCGCGCAGATCCGTGAGGCGATCAATCAGTCGGGGTCGGCCACGGTCGAGATTGATCTGCTGCCCGGCAAAAGCGTTGCCGAGGTGCAAAAGGCCCTGAGCAAACCCCGCGGTTCCCGCTCGATGTCCAAGCATCTGCACAGCCAGCTGGGCCTCGACGGGGTGAAAGCGGCGCTGTTACGTGAGCTTACCCCCGCTGCGACATTCGCTGATCCGGCCCTGCTTGCGCGTGCGATCAAGGCCTTGCCGCTGACACTGATCACGCTGCGACCGCTGGATGAGGCCATCAGCACGGCAGGCGGAGTGAAATTCCAAGCACTGAACGAGCACCTGATGATCCCGTCGCTGCCCGGCGTCTTCTGCGCCGGCGAGATGCTCGACTGGGAAGCGCCCACCGGCGGCTATCTGCTGACCGCCTGCTTCGCCAGCGGCCGCGCGGCAGGGCTGGGAATGGTTGACTGGTTGCGCCGCAGTTAAGGCTCAGCGCAACCAAAGGGGATTCACGCCGCGCGATCAACCTGCGGCTCCAGGCCACCGCCAATACCCCGCTTGACCGGCGCTTTGCCGTTCGAGGCTCCGGTAACCCACTTGCCCAACTCGACGCCCTTCAGCTCGATGTACTTATGAGCCAGAGCAGCCAGGCCGATCGCTGCGAGGGTGACGGCAACCACCAGCGCGTTGTTGCCCAGCTCGGAACCTGTGTCCATGAAACGCTGGCCGTTGATCATCGGCGACAGATCGCGGCCGGTGAGCTTCTGCGCCACGATGAACATCGTCGACAGGCAAAACAGCAGCGCAGCGTGGGTCATGTAGATGGAGTACGACAACTTGCCCAACAGCCTGAACACGGCGGTTTTCAGGAACGTCGATACCAGCCCGGCTTCGAATGCGAACACCAGCACCAACACGCAGAACGTCAGACTGGCAATAGGCGAGCGGTCGCTGTAGTCGTTCATCACCATCCAGTACGTTGTGCACGTGAGCGCCACTTCGAGCACCGTCATCAGCCAGCGCACCGGCAGGAATCGGTCGCGAACCAACAGGTAGGCGAGGTACGTGATATTGCCCGCGAAGAAGCAGGACAAACCCAGCATCGCGCGCCAGACCAGCGGTTCGTTTTCGGTGAAGATCATCGTGAATGCGACGACGGCCACGCAGGCAAACATCAGAAAGCGGCTTCTCAGTGAGAGCAGGCACAGCCCGCCGAAGAGCATGTAGATATAGAACTCGATGCTGATGCTCCACGACGGGTAGTTGAATGACATGGTTTCGGTGAGCGTCGTCCAGGCTTGCACCAGCAGCAGATTGGGCAGGATCTCCGACGGGGCGAAGAGCCCGGTGAACGGCACGTTGTTCAAGGTGAAGCCTTTCTTCCAGGCCGCCCAGCGCACCCCTTCGAAGAGGATAAACACCAGCAGCATCACGACGTGCAGCGGGTACAGGCGGAACAGGCGCGAGATGACGAAACGCTTGAAGCCGAATTGCGGCTTCAGCCCATAGGAGTGGGCCAGGACAAAACCGCTGAGCACGAAGAAGAAGTTGAGCAGGATGTCCGCTCTGCGAAAAAACGGCAGCTCGATGAAAGCGCCCACCACGTGCAGGTGATAGAAGACCACCAACAACGCGAAAACGCCCCTGAAACTATCTAGCGTGGTGAATCGCTGAACTGATCCCATGGCCCAACGTCCCGTCCTGAGTGAGAAAACGCCCGCGGCGGCAGCGAGGTCTCGCGGCCTTTACACGGTAGGGGGATGGTGGACTTATCAACAGTTGAAATATTTCATGTCCGGTACAAAGGACAGCGCAAAGATTGACGCCAGCGTTTGACGAGCAGCGGGGCAAGCCATCGGTGAATCAACTATCAACGCCGACAATGTTCGCTACCAATCGTATTGAGTTCTGATTAATTTTGCGGCGAGTAACATCAGCTCCATACCGAGTCACCCACTCATCAAACGTACTGGAGCAACTCCCATGAAAACCAACACACTGATTCTTAGCCTGGCCTTCTCTGTACTGGCAACCAGCGCGTTCGCCCTCACCGCTGTTGATGCCAGCCCATTTGTAAACGCGCCAATCGTTGCTGAAAACGGCTCTTCCCACACCAACATCAATCGTGTTGCTGCTGACGGCGCTAACCGCGTTGGTGCAAATCGCGTTGCTGCTGACGGCGCTGACCGCGTTGGTGCAAACCGTGTTGCTGCTGACGGTGCCGACCGCGTCGGTGCAAACCGCGTTGCTGCCGATGGCGCTGATCGCGTTGGTGCAAACCGTGTTGCTGCCGATGGCGCTGATCGCGTTGGTGCAAATCGCGTTGCTGAAAACGGTTCGTCGCACACCCAGCTGGGTCGTATTGCCGCTGACGGTGCAGACCACGTCGGTGCCAGCCGCCTGAGCTGATCGACACCCTGCTTCTCCCCCAGCCCGGCCTATGCCGGGCTTGATTGTTTCTGGGCCCCGCGTTTTTTCTCCTGCCTATACCTCCGCTCGCACACGACTGTCGGACAATTCCGACATCGGTTTCAGATTCTCGCGAATCTGCCGATACATTCGTACACATGAATGTTTTGCTGGCTCCATAACAAAAACCCTCCAGCTGACGATTTCAAATATTTACGGATCTGGAGAAATGGAATGAACAGCTGGTTCGCGAACATTAGCGTCAACATGAAGCTGGCCCTCGGTTTCGGTGTCGTGCTTGTACTGACTGCCCTGCTGGCCCTGGTGGGCTGGAACAGCCTGGGCAATATGACCTATCGCAGCGACCGCGTTGCCGACATCACCAAACTCAGCCAGAAGCTGACCGACCTTCGGATTACGCGGCTGCAGTACATGCTCAGCAATGGCGACGAAGCCGCTGCGCAGACCGTGCAGACTGCGCTCGAAAGCTTCAAGGCGCAGCAGCAATTTCTGCAGAAAACCTTCAGCAATCCACTGAACGTCGCGCCCATCAAGGCGTTGGGCGAGCAGATCGCCGCTTATGAGACCTCACTGAGCAAAATGCGCGAGGCCTATCAGGCGAGCGCCAAGGTTCGCGCCGACATGGGCGTTGACGCCATGAAGGCGGCCGACCTGATCGCCGCGATCAACGACGACGTAATGAAACTCGACCCGACGGACGAACGCCGTTTCGAGCAGTACCAGGCCGTCATCAAAGCCCGCGAAGACGTGATGCTGGTGCGCTATGAAGTGCGCGGCTACACCGCCAGTGTCTCGGCAAAAACCGAAGACACGGCCATGCGCCAACTGACCAGCGCCATTGACGGCCTCGCTCCGCTCAACGCCATGTTTGGCGGCACTCAGGGCGAACGTCTGAAGCAGCTGGAAGCGGCTCTGAACGGCTATCGCCAATCGGTGCAGGGATTCAAGGTCGCCACGGACACGATCAACACGACGCGCGCCGAGATGACCGAGGAAGGAAGCGCCATTGTCAAATTGGCCCAGCAACTGAATGACTTGCAGATCACCCTCGGCCAGGCCGACAGCCAGCAAGCCCGCACCCTGCAATTGGCCGGCACGCTCCTGGCGCTGATCCTCGGTACGCTGGCGGCGATCATCATTACCCGTCAGATCACCCGTCCGCTTCAACAGACACTGGCCGTGGTAGACCGCATTGCGTCGGGCGATTTGTCCCACGACATGGTCGTGACCCGCAAAGATGAACTGGGCGTTCTGCAAATGGGCATCCAGCGCATGGGCGCCACGCTGCGCGAATTGATCGGCGGCATCCGTGACAGCGTCACGCAGATTGCCAGCGCTGCCGAGGAGCTGTCGGCCGTGACCGAACAGACCAGCGCCGGGGTCAACAGCCAGAAAGTGGAAACCGACCAGGTCGCCACCGCGATGCACGAAATGTCGGCCACTGTTCATGAGGTGGCGCGCAACGCCGAGCAAGCATCGGTCGCCGCTTCCGCCGCTGACAAGCAGGCACGGGAAGGCGACAAAGTGGTGGGTGAAGCGATCGTCCAGATCGAGAAGCTGGCCACTGAGGTGGTTCGCTCCACCGACGCGATGACCGTGCTGGAACAGGAAAGCGACAAGATCGGCAAGGTCATGGACGTGATCAAGGCCGTCGCCGAGCAGACCAACCTGCTGGCCCTCAACGCTGCCATCGAGGCCGCACGGGCCGGTGAAGCCGGTCGCGGTTTTGCCGTGGTCGCCGACGAGGTCCGTGGCCTGGCGCAACGCACCCAGCAATCCACTGAAGAGATCGAAGGCCTCGTCGCCGCGCTGCAAAACGGAACGCGCCAGGTCTCTGAGATCATGCTCAGCAGCCGCAACCTGACTGACAGCTCCGTTGCCCTGACCCGCAAGGCCGGTACCTCGCTGGAAAGCATTACCCAGACGGTGTCGAACATCCAGGCCATGAACCAGCAGATCGCCGCCGCTGCCGAGCAGCAAAGCTCGGTGGCCGAAGAGATCAGCCGCAGCATCGTCAACGTGCGCGACGTGTCAGAACAGACCGCCGCCGCCAGCGAAGAAACCGCCGCGTCCAGCGTCGAACTCGCCCGCCTGGGCAACCAGCTGCAGATGTTGGTCAGCCACTTCAAGGTGTAAACCGGCTTTATCCGCGTCGGGCGAAAAGCCGCCCGGCGCAGGCACTGCAAGGGGTTGAAGACGAAACGCGCAGGCGTATCGGCAAGAAAGGGATTTACTGATCTCACAATTGCCACATACTGCCCGCGCTGTTTTATTTCGTCATATTCATCTCCAACGCCGGGTTTATCTCCATGAAAAGAATGTTGCCTTACCTCCTCAGTGCCGCCCTCTCCCTCGTTCCAGTCGCTTTTTCCCACGCCGCCACGGCACCTGCCCCCGTTCAACTGATCGTCCTGAGTTCCGGTGGGATCATGGGTGCGTTCAAGGCTGTTGCCCCCGACTACGAACAGCGCGCCGGCGTAAAGCTGCAAGGCGAGGTAGCCCCATCGATGGGCGC
The DNA here is from genome assembly GCF_055283955.1 of Pseudomonas sp. HP_12. Classification (NCBI taxonomy): domain Bacteria; kingdom Pseudomonadati; phylum Pseudomonadota; class Gammaproteobacteria; order Pseudomonadales; family Pseudomonadaceae; genus Pseudomonas; species Pseudomonas sp. HP_12. The sequence continues at coordinate 5,328 of NZ_JBTOQG010000018.1, read as the reverse complement.
GACGCCCCAGGCGATTCCAAACCGACTGGCCCGCCACGAGCCGGCGGACGTGGTGTTGATGGTGGGTGCGGCGCTGGACAAGTTGATCAAGGACGGCAAGGTTGATCCGAAAACCCGAGTCGATCTGGGCAAATCCTACATCGCCATGGCCGTACGTCATGGTGCGCCGCACCCTGACATCAGCACCATGGAAGCCTTCAAGCAGACCCTGCTGGACACAAAAAGCATCGCCTATTCGGACAGCGCCAGCGGCGTTTACCTGTCCCGCGTGTTGTTTAGCCAGATGCACATCGCCGATCGCATTCAGAGCAAAAGCCGCATGATTCCCGCCGAGCCCGTCGGTGAAGTCGTTGCGCGTGGAGACGCTGAAATTGGGTTTCAACAGCTGAGCGAGCTCAAGCCGGTGGACGGCATCGACATCATCGGCCTGATCCCCGACCAGGCGCAGCAGATGACCCTCTACTCCGCCGGCGTCGTAACCCAGAGCAAACACCCTGAACAGGCCAAACAATTTCTGGAGTTTCTGAGTTCTTCGGCAGCCGCGCCGGCCATTAAAGCCAGCGGCCTGGACCCGATCGCGAAGTAACGAGGATGCCGCAGATCCTTCAGTTGGCGGATGACCTGTGGGAGCGGGCTTGCTAGCGAAGAGGCCATTACATCCGCTAGATATTTGGTGGAGGGAAGATCGTCTTCGTAAGCAACCTCACTCTCACACTGGACTGCGTCGTAAGCGCAGTGGATGGGCTTATGTGAGCGCCAGCTCGATCAACTCACCGCGCACGTCATCACCCTCAATGTGCAGCACGCCAACCGTGATCGGCAGTTTGAACCGTCGCGGTCCGGCGCTGCCCGGGTTGATGAACAGCACGCCATCGCGCATCTGCTGCAAGGGCCGGTGGGAGTGGCCGGTGACCACGACGCGCACCTCATCTGGCAATGATTTCGGCACATCGGCCAGGATGTGGGTGGTGTAAATCGCTACATCACCGACACGCAAAACTGCTTCATAAGGCACGTCGCACGCCCAGGCGTCATCGGTGTCGTTGTTGCCTCGCACCACCGTCAGTGACGCGATGGCCTTCAACGCTTCGAGAATTTCCGGCTTGCCGATATCGCCGCCGTGGATCAGGTAATCGCAGCCCTGCAACGCCTCCAGTGCCTGAGGGCGCAACAGGCCGTGGGTGTCCGAGATCAAGCCGACCTTTACGCTCATTGTTTAGCTCCCGGATGCCGACAGGGCAGCCTGTTTCGATTGCACGCGCTTCATGCTGATCATCGCCAGCAACGCAACCACGGCCACCAGTCCGGCGAAGAACTCGCCCACATGCTCCAGACCAAACACCCGCACGCTGAAACCCACCGCCACCACCGGCACGGAAATCGACACGTAAAGCACCACAAAGAATGCGGACGTCACCGCTGCCTTCTGATCAGGCGGGCTGCTGGCGGTGACCGCGCCCATGCCGGCGCGCAGGATCATGCCCTGGCCGATGCCTGCCACCAGGCCCGCCGCGATCAACAGACCCAGCTGCGAGGTGGCAATGCTCAGCCCCAGGCAGATCATGCCGGCGATCAATCCCATGCAGCCCAGCGTCATATGCCGTTCCTTCGGCAGCACCTGCAGCAACGCCTGGCCGATGATCGAAGCGACGAAAAACAACCCGATGACGGCGCCGATCAACAACCCGCCCTGCTCGTGCATGACGTGAATCATCACCGACGGCACCATGCTGGTGAACAGACCTGCCACGCTAAAACCCGCCAACCCGGCGATGGACGCGGAAATAAACACGCTGCGCACTAAGGCTGGAACCGATGGCTTCTGAATACCCAGTTTCAGAATGGCCGGACGCTGCACGGTCTCCCGAATCAGCGCGATACCGACCGTCGCCAGCACGAGCATTACCAAGTGCACGTAAAACACCAGATGCAACGCATCCGGCAGAAATTGCGAAGTAAAGCCGGCCAGCAAAGGCCCGATGCCAAGGCCGAACATATTGGCGGCCGTGGCCACCAGCGTGGCGTTCTTCCAGGTCTTGGGGGCCAGTTCAATGACGGCGACAGTTGCCGTGCCGGTCATGATGCCCGCGCTGAAACCGGAAAAAAGCCGTCCGATCAGCAAACCGCCGATCGAATCGCTGAACAGAAAGATCACCGCGCTAATAGCTCCCATCGCCAGCCCTGCCAGCAACAATGGCTTGCGTCCCAACTGATCGGACCAACTGCCGACCGCCAGCAATGCTGCGATGACGCCCGCCGCGTAGATCGAGAAGATGATCGTCAGCCAGCTCGCGTCAAAGCCGAGCCGTTGTTGATAAAGGGCATAGAGCGGCGTGGGCAGCGTGGTGCCGACCATGGCGATGAGTAACGCGCAGGCGGCAAAGATGAAGTCGCGCGTAGAAGAAGAGGAAGCAGGCAAGGACATGAGCGCTCCGGGCACCGGTATAAACAAGACTGGCAGTGTCGCTGATACAGACCAGGCAAGGTAGACCTGAGAGCGTTACCGAGGTTCATGCTGAGGCAATTTTGAAGTATGCGTGAACATATTCATCATCATGTTAAACACTTTGACTTTGCATGCGTCACGCCCATCAGCGCGGATCAGAGGCCCGATTGAGCCATACTGACGAGATAACCAAGACGAAATCGCAGATTTGGAAAACTGCAATACCGATTATCACAAAAGACTTTTACTGAGTGGAAGAAGAACTAAAAGAATGAACTCGTCCGCTGTTTGGCTAACCCGGGAAAGTTCTTTAGAGTCCCGCCCTTAATACCCGCTCAACAGTGAAAAACTTGTGAATAACGATCTACAACTTGTTAAATCAGCATTAACGCGATTCGTCGTCATGCTGGCACTTACGCTCTTCAGTATCGGCATGGTGTTCATCGACATCTTTATCGCTAAAACGAACATTCTCGAAACCTCGTTTACCGAGGTCAGTCAGGAAGTGATGCTGGCAATCATCGCCGGTCTGTTCTGGCTCTCGGCGCGCCAGCCGGGCCAACGTGGCGTTGGCATCCTGATTGGCGGCTTCTTCGCCTGCATGCTGATTCGTGAGCTGGACGGGTTGTTTGACCCCATCAGTCACAGCTTCTGGCTGTGGCCCGCGCTGCTCACCGCTGGCACTTGCCTCTACAAGGCCTTGGGTTACAGGAACGCGTGGCGCGACGTCGTCTCGGGGCTCGCCCGTTTTTCCCTGCGTCCGGCGTTCGGCTTCATCATGGCCGGCCTGCTGGTGCTGATCTTCTCGCGACTCTTCGGCATGGGCTCGCTCTGGCACGGCATCCTTCAGGGCGGCTACGCGCGGCTGGCGAAAACCACCGTCGAAGAAGGCGTCGAACTGCTGGCCTACAGCATTTGCCTGGGCGGCGCCCTGGACTATTTTCTGGAGCTGCGCCGCGATCTTTCGCGCTTTGATGAGCTCACCGAACTGCAGATTTCCGTGCCCGTCAAAGCCAGACGTCGCGCTGTCGCCGAGGCAATGGAAACCAGCGTATGACCCTGGCGTCGGCGCATCGGCGGAGGGTCTTCAGGCACTCAGCCAGCGCCCGATAATTTAGCTGTCGGTTCGCCGACGCGCGCCGACATCGGCATCCCTCTCGCGCCCTCCATCGTGCTAGCCTTGGCACTCTTTGGAGGGATGCGACTGCCCCGCAGGTTGTCCCGGATTTCAGGCAGCCAATCGCCCATGAGCAAGAAAACCCCCGTCACCATTTCCGACATCGCACGCCGCGTGAACATGACGCCTGTCACTGTTTCCCGGGCGCTGAACAAACCCGATCTGGTCAAGCCCGCCACCCTGGCGCGCATCCTGGAAGTGGCGCAAGAACTCGATTACGTCCCCAACGCCTTTGCCCGCAGCCTCAAGCGCAGCGAGAGCATGATCATCGGGGTCATTACCGCGTCGGTGGACAACCCGTTCTACAGCGAGATGATCAAGGCGATCTCCCGCGAGGCGAAGACCCGTGGCTACACCATCATGCTGGTGGACACTGACGGCTCCGAAGAACTCGAAGCCAAAGCGGTGGATACGCTGCTCAGTTATCGCGTGGCGGGCATAGTGCTGTCGCCGGTGTCGGACGAGCCGGCGTACCAACCGGTCTATCTGAGCCGGCTGAGCAATGGCGACATCCCGGTGGTGCAGCTGGACCGCGCGCTGCCTGCCAGCCCGTTCAGCCATGTGGTGCTCGACAACTATCACAGCGGTCTGAAAGGCGCGCGTTACCTGCTGGTGCAGAGCCCGGCGATGCGTCGCATGCTGGTGCTGACCGGTCCTGCGCATTCGCGGATCTCCGAGGAACGCCTGAAGGGCGTGAAGGCGGCGATTGCCGAGAGCGGCAAGCCGGTGCAACTGGATGTGTTTGCCGGTGACTACACCCTGGAACCGTCGCACCAAAGCACGCTGGATTACCTGCGCGACCATCCAGTACCAGACGCCATTTTCGGCTTCAATCAGCTCATAACGCTGGGCGCCATGAAAGCCCTGCGCGACCGCGATATCGCCCACCACAGCGTGGCCATCTGCGGTATCGACCGGCTGCCGTTCGCCGACATCTTTGGCATCCCCATCGCCTGCATCGCCCACGATGCCTCGCTGGCCGGAAGCAGTGCGGTGAAAATGCTGATGGAGCGAATCGAGGATCGGCATTTGCCGAAGGCGCAGGTGGTGATTGTCGGCGAGCTGGAGAATGGCGTTGGCCGGGGGCAGTCGTCCTGACACCGCGCTATCGCGAAGCGAACGGTGCTCATGTGGGAGCCGTCCCGCCGCAAATGCGCCGCGATGTCGCGCAGCAAACACGGTCCATGTGGGAGTGAGCTTGCTCGCGAAAGCGTCAGTCCAGCCATTGCACCTCTAGCGGCTGGAAGTCAGCCTTCGCGAGCAAGCTCGCTCCCACAATTCATCGGCCGGCAGATACACCTGCGTTGTGATCCGACCAACCGATTCCGGACGCGCTTGATGAAAGCCAATCGCCCTGCCGCCGCGCTATAGCAAAGCAAACGGTACTCATGTGGGAGTGAGCTTGCTCACGAAGAAGGCATTCCAGGCGAAGGTGATTTAGCGGTTTCACCGATGCCTTCGCGAGCAAGCTCGCTCCCACAATTCATCGGGCGGCAGATACACCTGCGCTGTGATCTGGCCAACCGATTCCGGACGCGCTTGATGAAAGCCAATCGCCCTGCCGCCGCGCTATAGCAAAGCAAACGGTACTCATGTGGGAGTGAGCTTGCTCACGATATAGGTGTTCCGTTCTTTTCTAGCCGATACTGATTTCGCTGGATGTCTGTTTTCGGCAAGAAGGAACATGCACCCGCAGACTACGAAT
>NZ_JBTOQG010000017.1:0-71043 GCF_055283955.1 Pseudomonas sp. HP_12 | reverse complement strand
GAAGGGGTGGGGCGAGGTCTCCCACGGTCTGTACTGTTGCAGCAGTCAGATGCGAACTGTTCGTCCCACCACCCCTTCAAGTCTAACCATACAAGCGAGCTTGCTCGCGAAGAGGCCGGGATATCCGCTGAGTCTTCAGTGGCTGAAATGCCGTCTTCGCGAGCAAGCTCGCTCCCACAGGAATTGTGTTTGCTGCGCCACAGCGTGGCTGTCTGGACGATGGGAATCATCTACAGGTTGCACGTTGGACACCGGGTTCGGGGGTGGACCTCAGCGACGACTGAACTGCAAAGGCGCGGGATCATGCTCCGGCCGAGCAGCGGAGCATGGCTTGCAAGCCCGACTCATAATTTGAAATGCCCGACCATGCCTTTCAGCTCCAACCCCAGCGACGCCAGTTCGATGCTTGACGCCGCGTTGCCCTGCATCGCCAGCGCGGATTGATCGGCACTGGCGCGGATGCTGGTAACACTGCGGTTGATCTCTTCCGCCACCGAACTCTGCTCTTCCGCCGCAGCGGCAATCTGTTGGTTCATCTGCTGAATCATCGACACGGCCGCGGCAATGCTGCCCAGCGCGCTCTCGGTCTGCAGCGCATCACTCACCGCTAGTTTGACCAGCTCGCCGCTGCTGCGGATTTGCACCACCGACGCCTGGGCACCGCTTTGCAGACGGCTGACCAGCCGCTCGATTTCTTCCGTGGACTGTTGCGTGCGTTTGGCCAGCGCGCGGACTTCATCGGCCACCACCGCAAAGCCCCTGCCCTGCTCCCCCGCCCGCGCCGCTTCGATGGCGGCGTTCAGTGCCAGCAGGTTGGTCTGCTCGGCGACGCTTTTGATCACGCCGAGCACGGTGCCGATGTTCTGGATTTCCGCGCTGAGGTTCTCGATGGAATCGCTGGCGGAGCTGGCCGACGAGGCCAACTGTTCAATCCGCTGCATGCTCTGGCGCACCACGGCCTGGCCCGAATCGACCTTGTCGTCGGCGGTCTGCGCCGCGAGCGCGGCTTCTTCGGCGTTGCGGGCAACGTCGTGGACGGTGGCGGTCATCTGGTTCATCGCCGTCGCCACCTGCTCGGTTTCTTCTTTCTGGCTGCTGACTTCCAGATTGGTCTGCTCGGTGACGGCCGACAGGGAATGGGCGGACGTCGCCAACTGTTCAATGCCCGCCTGCAACCCGCTGACGATAGTGCTCAAGCCCGCGCCCATCTGCTGCATCGCTTGCATCAACTGGCCGATTTCGTCCTTGCGGGTGACATTCACGGTGCGGCTCAGGTCGCCGGCCGCAATCCGCTGGGCGGTGGCGATCACGCTGCGCAGCGGCGCGACGATCAGGCGCGTGATCACCAGCGCCGCGATCAGCCCGACCACCAGCGCCAACACGGACGAGCCGATGATCATCATCGAGTTGGCCTGCAACTCGCTCTGCATCGATAGGCCTTCGGCGTCATAGGCCTGATTGACCTGCTGCACCACCGCTTTGGCGTTGCTCGCCAGTTGTTGCGAGACCTTCGCTTCCGATTCCAGCAGCCCGGTGTATTCGTTGAGCTTGTCGCTGAAATTGCTGATGTGCCCGCCGACCTCGGTCAGCACCGTGAGGTAACTGGCGTCCTTGATCACGCCCTTGAGCTGCTCGGCCAGTTCCTGCGCCTGAACCGCCTGCTCGATCTTGCCGGTCTTGACCTCCTCGCCCGAGCCCGTCTTACGGCTCTTGTCGAGGCGCACCCGAGCCTCGTCCATGGCCTGCATCATCAGTTTGGACACCTGGCTGACCTGACCCGCCTGCTCGATGAGCTCCGCACCTTGCTGACCCTGGGAATCTTTCAGCGTGTAGGCACCGTCGTCGGCCAGCCCCGCCTGCAACACGTCGAGGTTATTGGCGACGCTGGACACCGACCAACTGGCCATTTCCAGCGCCAGGTCCTTGCTCTGGCTGATGCTGACGAACTCGTCAAACGACGCGCGATAGGCCGCCAGCGCCTGCTGCACCTGGCCCATTACCTGCTCGTTGATCGGCGCGCCGGCCTTGAGCTGCTCCGCTTGAGCATTCAAACCATCGAGCCCGACGTGAACCTCATCGACCACCTTCGGGTCACCGTGCAAGGCGTAATCCTGTTCCAGCAGCCGCACGCGATTCACATCACTGTTGAGTGCGGTCATCGCCTTCAGGCTGTCGAAATGCGCACTGATCGAGCGCAGCGACCAGACCCCGATGGCCGCGACCAGCGCCGTCAACAGCAGCACCAGCACGAACCCGATGCCCAGCTTCTTGGCCATCCCCTGATTGGCGAAACGCGTCTTCACGGCCGACATCATCAGTTTCCGCTCCACAGCTTGAGGGCGCGCATGGCAAGGCCATCCGCGCGAGGCCAATCAATATCCGTGAAGATTCGCAATGCCCACGGGGCAAAACAAGGTCTTGACGTCAGAATGATGGCAAATAGCTAGAGCGAGGTCGCTTACAGAACGGTGATCGTCGTACTAGCGCGTGGCCGGGGCCACCGTCAGCGTGCCCGCCTCGGTATCCAGCACCGCATGACTGCCCAACGCCACCGCCAGATTGCGTTCGCCATGTCCAATGGACAGACCGCCAAGGACCGGAATACCCAGATCTCCCAGGCGCTCGATCAAGACATCGGGCGGCCGGATCGGGTTATTGCCGTGACCGGGCTCGCTGAACTGACCCAACGCGATACCGCCGAGCCGTTGCAGGATCCCGCAATTGAGCAGGTGAGTGATATTGCGGTCCACCCGATACGCCAGCTCGCCGACGTCTTCGAGCAGCAAGATCGCGCCCTCGAGATCCGGCATGAACGGCGTGCCGATGCAGGTGCTCAGCATGCTCAAGTTGCCGCCGAGCAAGACGCCCTCCACCGTCCCCGACGTACGCACGGTGAACGTGGGTTCTGATGGATCGGCATGAATGACGGATGGCTCGGTGCTCATCAATGCCTGCTTGAGCGTGCTGGCAAAGATGCCGCCCTTCTCCAGCTGCGCTGCCACCGGGCCGTGAACCGTAGCGAGACCCGTGTGGGTCCAGAGTGCGGCGTGCAAGGCGGTGATGTCAGAGAAGCCGACTAGCAGTTTTGGGTCGCGGAGGACGGCGTCGTAGTCAAGTTGGCCGAGGATGCGCTGAACGCCGTAGCCGCCGCGGCTGCAGAGAACGGCGCGGATCCCGGGGTCGGCCAGGGCGTCGTTGAGGTCGGAAATGCGATTGGCGTCGGTGCCTGCGAGGAAGCCGATGTTGTCCAGTGCGTGGGGGTAAACGCGGGGGCGTAAGCCCCAGGAGGTTAGTTCCCGCACGGCTGCTTCCACCCGGGCTTCGGCGACCGGGCCGGCTGGGGACACCAGCGCTACGGCGTCGCCAGCGCGGAGGGGTTGGGGGTGGAGGGTTGGGCGGGAGGCAGGCATTTTTCGGGGGCTCGGCGGGTGTTTGGTGATGGTGCAATGTAGAGCAGTGGGGGGAGTGAATCTAGTGGGGGGCTGGCGTGCTATCTAGGAGCGGCTGGAGACGTGATTGAAAAATAGTGCCTGTATGCTTCGTTGGCGCCTGGACCTTAGCCGCTCTGCGGTTATATCAGTGGCAGCTATCGACCCAAAGCGGACATCGTATCCTCGCGCTGGCCCAGAGAGTCGGATGGGCCTTGGGTGGGTCCATTGCACATTTTAAATATCGTATAAATGAAAGGCTCTGACTTAACGTGGCGCTTTAGATTCAGTGCTTGTGATCGCCGGTGGTCCGGATCGCCGCCGGTCCGGTAGTCACCGGAATCTTTGATCAACGGGACCTACCGACCAGCCAGATATCTCGTAGCAGACGAATCCAATTCAGTTTGAACGGGAGAATACAATGAAAGCCATCGTGTACAACGGGCCACGCGACGTCAGCGTGCAAAACGTCCCCGACGCCAAGATCGAAAAGCCTACCGACGCAGTAGTGCGCATTACCACCACCAATATCTGCGGCTCCGACCTGCATATGTACGAGGGCCGCACCTCCATGGAAACCGGTCGAGTCTTTGGTCACGAGAATCTCGGAGAAGTCGTTGAGGTCGGTGTCGGAGTCGATCGCGTCAAGGTGGGTGATCGCGTCTGCCTGCCTTTTAACATCGGCTGTGGATTCTGCGAGAACTGCGAAAAAGGATTGACCGGTTTTTGCCTCACGGCCAATCCCGGCACTGCCGGTGCTGCTTATGGTTTTGCCGACATGGGCCCTTATCAGGGCGGCCAGGCTGAGCTGCTCCGGGTGCCCTATGCCGACTTCAACTGTCTGATCCTGCCAGAAGATGCGCAGGAGAAAGAAAACGACTACGTGATGCTGTCGGACATTTTTCCTACCGGTTGGCATGCAACGGAACTGGCCGGCCTGATGCCGGGCGAAAGTATTGCCATTTACGGTGCGGGGCCCGTGGGACTCATGGCTGCACATGCCGCGATGATCAAAGGCGCTTCGCAGGTGTTCGTAGTCGACAATCATCCGGATCGATTGAAGCTGGCGGCGCAGATGGGTGCCACGCCGATCAACTCGCTGGAAAAGGAAGCGGTCGACCAGATTCTCAACCTGACCCACGGCAAAGGTACTGATCGGGGCTGCGAATGTGTTGGATATCAATGCTGTGACAAACACGGTCATGAAGCCAATCATCTGACAATGAATAACTTGGTGGCTTCGACCAAGGCCACTGGTGGTATTGGCGTTGTCGGGGTGTTCGTGCCTCAGGATCCAAGTGCACAGACTGAACTCGCCAAAGAAGGGAAGATGGCCTTCGACTTCGGTGCGTTCTGGTTCAAGGGGCAGCAGATTCGCACCGGGCAAGCCAATGTGAAGGCCTATAATCGTCGGCTCGCGGAGCTGATTCACCACGACCGCGCAAAGCCTTCGCAGATCATTTCCCACAGCCTGAAACTGGCTGACGGGCCTGATGCGTATAAGCATTTTGATGCGCGGGATGAGGGTTGGACGAAGGTCATTCTGAAGCCGGCAGCGTGATGTCCATCATCATGGCTTGAGCCGACAATTTAGCGGCATTGTGGATGTGTCAGATGATGCGCACCGCATTGCCGCTCATGCTTCCGCGCATTAGTATTTGAAAAGAGTCCGTCTATGTACGCTCGTACTTCTCCCTTAAACGCTGAAATCCGATCATAGAAAGAAACGCCTTCGTACGAATTGTGTACGCAGCGACGCAGTTCTCTAACACATGTGATGATGTCCGAATCCATGTTTTAAAAGTCGCCTGCAAACTATCCTTATTGTAAGCGTATGGTTAACACACCTTCGAGTAACCGTTTGGCGACGTCACCCATTCAATTTCCTAGGTAGCAGGCGTCGAAACCCTCAGTCATGATGCCTTGACTCTTACAATCGGTATCCACACATCCACGTAACCCTTGCCTTGGGCCGGTTCAAAATCAGAACTGTATTGTTCGAACTCGGGGGCGTCGGCAAGCACGTAACCTGAGTCAGGCAACCAGTGATTGAAGATGGTGAAAAAAGTCTGATGGATTTTTGAAATATGATGTAGGTGTCGAAACACCGCATAGTTTTGCTGTGGTACTTTAAAGTACCGAAAAGCTGGGGGCAGACTTTCGATGCAGGAGACCTCGGTGCCGGCAATATACTCAAAACTTCCGTCATCTCCAGGGTTACAGCACAGACCATAGTTCCAGTGGTTCACCTGACATGGCACTTGCCCTATGCAAGGCTCGAACGCTTGCCACAAACCGACAATGCCCTCATTCCTGTCGATGGTAAAACGATCTCCCAGACCCGCAATGAAAAACTCGGATCTAGTTTTAAAGCGTGGTGTTGAGAGTGTTATCGGATTCATTTTTTTCATACGTAGAGGCTCCACCAGGGATAGGTGTTCATCTTTGCGTTCACGAACCTGCTTCGGAGTGAACCCAAACTGATCGCGGAAAGCGCGTGTAAAAGCTTCATGGGAGCTGTAACCAGCATCCAGCGCTACTTTCAGGATGTCAGGTGTTCCCCGCTGCAAGGTTAGCGCCGCCTGGCTCAAACGCCGAGCCCGGATGTAGCGCATTACTGGCCAGCCCGTCGACAGCGAAAACAAACGGGCAAGGGCAAAAGGAGACAGGTTGCAATGACGCGCAACACGTCCCAGATCTAGGTCGGATCCCAGCTCCAGCTCGATGTACCACAGGGCTCTCTCGATATTCAGCATTACGATGCTCCTTGAGGTCAGAGCAACGTTATCAAACGAATGGACGAAGTATTTGATCGTTCTTGCGGTTTCTGCATAGCGTCAAGCGAATACACCGTTTGCATCTGACACCACTTCTTGTGTGATCAAATCGGCTGCCACTTATGCGGCAGCAACTGATCGATTTCACTAGGCTGCGTCGGCAGCCGTGTAAGAACATCCTTCAAGTAAGCATACGGATCATGCCCGTTGAGCCGCGCCGACGGGATCAAACTCATGATCGCCGCCGCACGTTTACCGCTGCGTAACGAGCCCGCGAACAGCAGTTCGAGCGCCCAAGAGCCCACGGCCGGATTTGATTCTCGCACCAGTTATTATCGATGGGCACAGCACCGTCATCGAGATAGCGCGTCAGCGCTATCCAGCGTTTGAGGCTGTAATCCAGCGCCTTGGCGATTGCCGACCCCTCAGGCACAAGCTGTCTTTGGGCGATCATCCAGGTATGAAGTGCGTCGGCGATTGGCGCTGCTTTTTTCCTGCCGTATTCGCTGCCGATCACCCGGCTCACCAGCTTCGAATTGATCCAACAATCCAGCACGGTGAGTGTGCGTTTGGCTTCGCCATGGAATCGAGCAATCGCCGCCGGATTGGGCTCGCTCGCCAATTTCTGGAAATAGCCAGACTGCCCAAAGGCCGGGCTCAGCGCACTGGCATGGAAGAACAGTTGCTCGAAGACTCTGGCGCGCGTCACGCCCCCGGTAGGCAGCAGCCGACCATATCGCTCCGCTAGGTAGACAAGGATGGCGGCCGACTCGGTCAGCACCGTGGGCTGGCCGTTATTACCCAGTGGATCGATCAGCACCGGCACTTTGGCATTGGCGTTCAGGGCGATGAACTGCTCGTGTTTTTGCTCTCCCTGGCGAATGTTCACCGGCAGTAACTTATAGTCGAGCCCCAGCTCTTCGAGGGCGATAGGGACTTTGACGCTGTTGGGGGTGGCAAACGCATGAACGATCAACAAGGGGCAGCTCCTCAATCGACAATGGACTTGGGCATTGCGTGGTCAGTAACGCAACGCTTCGTGCCAAGTGGCTACGATGGAGGCCAGCTTGCGTGGAACGGTTAGAGCGGAGCAGACCGCTCGCAGCGATATGATTCATTCCTGAACGGAATAAACAGCCAAGGTTGCACGCGTCGAGTGAGGGGCATTCCTGCTGGGCATATTTCCTATGCTGCTCAGCTCTCTACTGGTGGGATTTCGACACCGCGATCATGAGTCTCGCCATATCAACCACCGAGGAAATACTCATGACCCTTCAAGCCAAACTGGATGCCTTCAAGGCCGATTTCGTTGCCGGCAAGCCTCCCTACAATGCCCCAGCTCCCGTACATGCGGTGATGCACCGCGCGACGGCTGAGCTGATCGCCAGCGGTCAAGCCGAGCGCGCGTTGAAGGCCGGCGACTTGGCGCCGGTGTTCAGCCTTCCTGACGCGGAGGGTAACCTGGTTTCGTCGGCCGAGCTGCTGTCACGCGGCCCACTGGTGATCAGCTTCTATCGCGGGGTGTGGTGCCCTTACTGCAATATGGAGTTGCAAGCCTTGGAAGAAACACTGCCGGTCTTCAAAGAGCGAGGTGCGATCCTGGTTGCGATCTCGCCACAGAGCCAGGCCAACAGCCGCAAGTCGCAGCGCCAGAATGGCCTGGGGTTCTCCATCCTGAGTGACAGTGGTAACGAAGTGGCGGCGGCATTCGGCCTGCGTTTCAAACTGCCAGACTATCTGGCTGAGCTCTATCTGAGCTTGGGCAACAACCTGCCGGTCATCAACGGTGACCAGAGCTGGACGCTGCCGATGCCAGGTCGTTTTGTCATCGGCCAGGACGGCATCATTCTGTACGCGGAGGTCAATCCCGACTACACGCTGCGGCCTGAACCCACAGAGTTGCTGCCTGCATTGCGCGGTTGATTGCCCCCTTTCAAGGCCGCCTTCGGGCGGCCTTGCTTATCGCCGGCTCATCAATCCTTCGACAAAATCGACAAACGCCCGCGCCTTGGCGCTCGCCAAGCGCCCTGTAGGAAATACCGCCCAGAGATCCAGCGGCGGCAGTTGCCAGTCTTCCAGCAGCGGCACCACGTCGCCCTTGGCGAGTTCATCCGCGAACATCCACTGGGACGTCAACGCCACACCCAGATGCCCGAGTACTGCCGCGCGCACACCCTCAGCGGCACTGACCCGCACCCGCCCGCTCACTGTCACCGACTGCACTGTACTGCCTTGCTTGAAGGCCCAATGCTCACCGCCGCCTGCCAAGGCGTAAATTACCGCTTGGTGCTGTGCCAGGTCAGTCGGCACTGCGGGCTCGCCATGGCTCTGCACGTAAGCAGGCGTGGCCAACACCAGCCGCTGACACTCCCCGATCTTGCGTGCGATTAGGTTGGAGTCCGCCAAAGCTCCCATGCGCAGGGCGACATCGATGCCTTCCTCGACGAGATTGACGGTGCGGTCGTCCAGAACGATATCGATGTTCAGTTCGGAGTGTGCTTCGAGAAAAGCCCCTAGGTGCGGCAGCACATGCAAACGCGCGAAGGTCACCGCCGCGCAGACCCGCAAGGTACCGTGCAGCCCACTGCCTGCACCACGCGCGGCGAGGTCGGCTTCGTGGGCTTCCTCAATGGCACGTTTGGCGCGGTCGTAGTAGGCCGTGCCTGCCTCAGTCGGCGTGAGTCCGCGAGTGGAGCGCAGTAGCAGGCGAACGCCAAGGCGCTCTTCCAGTTGGGCAATGGTTTTCGACACGGCGGGCTGGCCGAGGTTGAGACGCCGCGCGGCAGCAGAAAACGACCCTGCTTCGAGCACACCGACGAAGGTTTCCATTGCAGCCAATCGATCCATCGTTGCTCCACTTGAAACGGTTAAAAAAGGCATGGCAAAAAGCGAGCGAAGCATAGGCTTCGCTCGTAGCGGAAGGGTTATCTCAGCGCGGAGGGTACAAAGCAAGCCCGTCTAGAACGCAGCCTTGCCGATTGAAGCACCGCCATCGACGAACAATGTCTGGCCAGTCATGAAACCACTGCTCTCGGACAGCAGGAAGGTGATGGCCGCTGCGATCTCTTGCGGCTGGCCAAAGCGGCCCATCGGAACGCCCGAAAGGTAGCGGGCCTCGCCCTCGCTGCCAGGCGGGTTGTTCGCGCGGAACAAAGCTGTTTCGGTCGGCCCGGGGGCTACAGCATTGACGGTGATACCGGTCGTGGCCAGTTCCAGTGCCCACGACCGGGTAAAACTGATCAGTGCGGCCTTGGCAGCGGCATAGGCCGTACGGTGGGTGATTCCGAGCACGGTCAGGCTGGAGATGTTGACGATTCGGCCCCACTGCCGCTCGCGCATGCCCGGTAATACGGATTGAGTGGCCAGAATCGCCGAATGCAGATTCACGCGCATCACCGCATCGAAGTCGTTCAGATCCACCTCGCCCAGCAACTGCGGGCGAACCAGCCCGACATTATTCACCAGGCCGTCAAATGCGTATTGCTCGGTCAGCGTTGCCAGGGCTTGCTCGGTCAGCGTTGCCAGGGCTTGCTCGGTCGCTGCGCGATTCTCCAGATCAACCGAGATTAAGGTGCCGGGGAAATCGATGTTCTCCACCTGGCGGGCAATGCCCACAACGCGGTGGCCGGCGTCCGCCAACGCCTGAGCTAGCGCAAGTCCGATTCCTTTGCTCGCGCCGGTGATCAAAAAAGTTCGCATGGTCATGGGTGCTCCTGATACCAGCCCATGCTTGGGCTGGCTGAGTGAAGGTCGGCAGTGGCGTTCAGACCGGCTTAGTCCATTCGTTACCTTTCATGAACGGATCGAGCTGAGTGTGCACCAAGTGATTGGTGTAGTTGCTCATGACCTTGGTGGCGACGCCCAGCACCACCTCCAGCACGTTGCGGCGAGTGAAGCCGGCAGCGAGGAACGCTCCGATACCTGCATCGCTGACGAAGCCGCGATCACGCACCACTGAGGTTGTGAACACATGCAAGGCTTCCAGGCGGGCATCCGGGATGACACTACCGGCACGCAATGAAGCAATCACCTCAGGCGCCATTTCGATCATCTTGGCCAGCGTGGTATGCCCGGCCATGCAGTAGTGGCAATTGTTCTCGAAGTTGGAGGTGAGGTACACAACCTGCTGTTCGTGCGGGGTCAGCGTGCTCTTGCCAAACAGATCCCAGAGTTGGCTGTAACCGGCGAGCAGCTCTGGCGATTCAGCCATGTTGCCTTGCAGGTTGGGTACGAAGCCGAAGGCTTTCTGCACCGCCTCCAGAACAGGCTTGGAGGCATCAGGGGCGGTGTCGAGGGTATAACGAGTGAACGTGGTCATCGCAGTTTCCTTGAGTGGGTCAGCAAGAGTGCTGGAGCCATCTTGCGGTTCTCGTCAGAACTGCGGAACGCAGGGGGTGGGCATATGACTCATGCTTCACAGGAATAAAAGCAGATTCGGAGCCACTGATGCATGCACGACACTCGTCGAAGAAATTACGACGGCAGGTTACGTGACGAGTGCTGAAAGGCTACAGAGGCTCGACTTCTGCCGGTCAAGGTGCGGCCGTGTAGGGGGTTATAACCGATACGAACGTGTGGTCATGTCGAATACAACCCGCTCGTCAAGCCAACGCAATACGCAATACGCAATACGCACCCTGGGCTAGGTGAGTTCGCTGGACGCTTACTGTTGGTCGGCTTATTAACGGCAGCTTTCGGCCAATAGCGGCCATTCTGGAATGGCAGGAAACGACCGATAACTGACTTCGATACGCAACTTTCGCCCGGCAGCGGCTCGATTGTAAGAATATGGCGGAAAGCTGCAAAACCGCCTACGCTTATAGAATGCTTCCTCGAACGCCTTGCCCATCTGGGGGTATAGAGCCGAGAGACCGTCCGCTTAACACCCACTTGGACCAACCCGCGCCTATCGCCAGCAACTGGCCCCTGAATCCGGTCCATGCGACCAGCAGTACGGCGCAACGGGTAAAAGCCAGACCCAGCCCCCCACCTGTCGTTCAAAAGCGACCGATGCCGCAGCACCTCTGGAAACGGGGGCGCTGTTCACGTTCTGCCATGAGGTCAATCCGTATGTATCGGCCGAGCACGATTCCTTACCAGCAGCATCGAGGGTTCAGCCGAACCTTCACTCAGGGGCATTTGAGCCTTGGATTATTCTTTCCCATGGAGGCATTCGACGGGGACACTCCGAGCATGCTCAACCAGGTCACACTGGCTAAACAAGCCGAGGCGCTGGGCTTCTGCGCGCTCTGGTTTCGCGACGTGCCGCTTCGCGACCCTGGCTTCGGCGATGTCGGCCAAGTCTTCGACCCCTGGGTTTACTTGGGTTATATGGCCGCCCATACCTCGGAGATTGCACTTGGCACCGCCTCCATCGCCATCCCGCTGCACCATCCCCTGCACACGGCCAAGGCGTCAGCCAGCGTCGATCAGTTGAGCATTGGTCGCTTGATTCTGGGGGTTGCTTCGGGAGATCGGCCAGTGGAGTTTTCGGCGTTTGGCGTCGATCCCGAAAAGCGTGGAGAGATCTTTCGAGAACACTACGAGGTGATTCGCTGCGCCCACAGCACCAGTTTTGAGCCCATCCACTGGAACACTGGTGAAATGCAAGGCGCAGACCTGATTCCGAAACCCACCACCCAATTCATTCCAATGTTCGTTACCGGCAACAGTCGCCAGTCACTGGATTGGATCGCGCGTGAGAGCAACGGATGGATCAACTATCCACGCATACCGAATATGCAGCGGCTGGTCGTGGAAGATTGGCGGCTGGAGGTCACCAGGCAATGTGGCTCTGTGTACAAGCCCTTTACTCAGTCGCTGTACATCGATCTCGATGAGAATCCGTCCACACCACCCACACGTATTCATTTGGGGTTCAGACTTGGACGTTACCATCTACGGTTTTTGCTGGAGTCGCTTGAGGAAATCGGCGTGGACCACGTCATTCTCAATCTCAAATATGGCAAGCGCCCTGCGGCGGAGGTTATTGAGGAATTGGGTACACACATCGTCGCGCAGTTCGGAGTGCAGCCGCGTCCGGCAGCTCATTGAACATCGGTCACTGCTACGCCGACGAATACTCAATTGACGAAACCATAAGGTGTCACGGCGCGTGATGACCTCCGGATCTATATCAATGATGGAGATCTTCGCGCCATGAGCGACCGGTGCCCGGCAACCAATCTACCCTACCCAGCCTAAACCAATGATGAGCACATTGCCTTGCAGATTCTGTGCGGCTTCCATGCCGTCCATGGACAAGATTTGCGCGCGTATCCTTTCACTTATACCGAGCGCGCAAGCATGGCATGAATCCTGGACACGGCACTTTAGCCATGACATTTATCTTAAATACAAGTGTTTTAATTGATCACCGCCGGGTCAGCAGCAGGCCCAGGCGATCCTGATTTTCATACAAGACATCGTGAACCTCCCCGAACTGAATGGAACTTCCTGTTGGATTTGCTTAACCGGGCAGCTTGGCCGCAAGGACGTCAACCTTCTCGATTGATGGCGGTTCGGCAAACAGCTCGGCAGCGTTTGCCATAAGCGCCGCCGCGACCTTGCCCGAAAGATGAGCCTGCCGGCCCGCTTCATCCGGGAATGCGTCAAAGATGCCAAAGGTGGACGGCCCCAAGCGGACTCCAAACCAGGCTGTAGTGGCTGGCTCCTCCTCCACCAAAGGAAGGCCGCTCAAGAGAAAGCGCTCCACCTCTTTCTCTTTCCCAGGTTTTGCTTCCAAACGAACGAACAATGCTACTTTGACCATGACGTGGCTCCTGTTGTTACGATGCGTCTGGTGCTATCTGGTCGCAATAGCTAAAAGGGGCATCCGGCTATTAACTATGGTCGATGACACCAGGATTACAAACCCAAAGAGACCAAGGGTAGCGTCGCATGTCGCTCGGACACTGAGAATGACGTAGTGGGCAGCGCGCAAGCCGCAGACCAGCCGCTTGATCACTTTTCCCGAGCTGTGGTCTGATAATAAAGACTCAACGATATCTGAAATTCAGGAGAACATAACAGATCATGGTTACTGTCAGGCCGACCACTATGTACTCGACACGCGGTAGAAATATAACTAACCCACCTAAAGAAAACACGATCAAGGTGTTTTGCAGTATGTATTTCCTTATTCTACTCACGGCTATGAAATAGCCATATTGCTTACCTAGGAAAAACAAGGCCATGCCGGTGATCGACATAATCTGGAAATCGCGTATCGCAATATCGTTCAGGATCGCATGCCTAATCAAATTTGCCAGAAGTGCCAGCCCCATAAAAAGAAAAAGATGCGAGTAGATTAAAGCGTGCCCATTCATACTGCTTTGATGTTTGTTCAATAGGTAAAAACTATCAAAATAGATCCACCAGATACTGCAAATCATGATAAATCCGGTGATGGCCGCCATCACATTATAATAACCCCATTTAATGTTAGACAAGCCTCCGGAAAGGCTAATAATTGACTCTCCCAATAAGATTAGAGTGAGTAGGCCTATGCGCTCAACCAAGTGTTCTGTGTGGGCTGGCAACGGTTTTAGTTTAGTCCAGAATAACACAGGAAACAGAATATCAAGAACAATCCCAATATAAGCAACAAGGTAACGCAAGGGCGGGTCAAAAATAACGGATGAAAGGCTAATAACTGCGCTAACTAATAGGGCGAAGCCAAGCCTTGAGGAAAGTTCGCCGCGAGAATCGAGTTTACTAATGGACGAAATGTACATAACACTGATGATCGCACGTATGCCAAAATAGCAGGAAATAATAAGCGGGTAGTTCACTTCCAGGTCTTCCCCGATCCCTGCCGATAGCACAATGAGCAGGAGCATTATGAATAATGTTGCCAAACGGTGAAGATTGCTGTCTGTATCAAACCTGTTGGAGTAAATCGTGTGACTCGACCAGATCCACCACAACGGTACAAACAGCATTAAGAATGTCCATAGTTGCTTATGTTCAAAGTGGCCTTCATGAACATGTCCGAGAGTATGCGTAACCTGGCCTATCGTAACAACGAAAGTCAGGTCGAAAAACAACTCCAACCATGTGGCGTGTCGATTTTTTTCATAATACTTCAAAGATTTCATTAGCTGGCGGCTCCGTGTACACCTCTTTAATGTAGAAGGAAGCTAACGCTGGTTTGCCCTCGGCTCTGGTGTGGGTGATGCCAGGCCGATGTGGCTATCTAGCGATTTCGTCCGCGCACTAACAGAAGCTCAATCATCTGACTCATCTCGTTGAACTCTGGGACCCCGTCATAGCGAAGCCCGTCAAAGTAAAACGCCGGAGTACCGTTCACGCCGCTGCGTACACCGCCATTGAAGTCGGACTGTATTTTGGGGATGTAGATGTCCTCTCGCATGGCAACGTCGAGCTCCCCGCTGGAAAGGCCGTGTTTCAGAACAATGGCGCGATACAGCGGCAGACCCAATCGATCCTGATTTTCATACAATTCGTCGTGAGCCTCCCAGAAGAACCCTCGACTCCCGGCATACTCCGCGGTGACCGCTGCACCCAGCGCATGAGGGTGAGCGGTGGTCAGAGGAAAGTTACGGAACACGAACAGCAAATCATCGCGAAAATGCTGCTGCAGATTCTTGACCATCCAATACGCTTCACCGCAATAGGGACATTCATAGTCGCCAAATTCCAGCAACGTGACTTTGGCATGCGCACTTCCCTGGCGATGGTCGATGGCACTTACCGGAACTTTGAGAGTGGCCATAGGATCACCTGCTAATTTTTGGTTGGTATGCTTTGTGACGAATTCGCCAAAGCATCCAGCGCATCCAGAATACCGTCCGCACCAGGGTTGATTGCCATCGGGGAGACGTAGCTCCAGGCAACCACCCCGTCCTTGTCAATCACGAACAGCGCACGCTTACAAACCCCGAGGTGTGACTCGTACGCTCCATACTGTCGTGCCACAGCCCCTTTGGGCTCGAAATCGGCCAGCAGGCTGAAGTGAAAATTCCGATCTTTGGCAAAGGCCTGATGACACCAGGCGCTGTCAACTGAGATACCCAGTAGCGGCGCACCGTATTCTCTGAATGTTGGTAGCAACTGGTTGTACAAAGTCAGTTGGTCACCACACACCGAAGTCCAATCAGCGGGATAAAACGCCAGTATTACGGGGTTTCCCTTTAACTCGCGCAGCGACAACTGTTGATCAGGGGTTGCGTACAGAGTGAAGTCGGGCGCGACAGTGCCGGCCGGCAGCGGCCCCTGAACCAGGTCGCCCTTCGTTTCTTTTGCATCGTCAAATTCTGAGGTGTCCATTGCTTGAACCTTGATAGATGGGTGGTAGGGGCGTGCTCAGTGGGATACGACGTGCCCGGTGGGATAACTCCATCCACCATCAAGGGGTTTAAAAAAAGACAACGATGCCTCGATCTCAGCATGAGCCTGAGTGATTTCGGCCGCGAGATGTTCACGTTCCGCATCAACGCATACAAGGAGATCCGCCGTGTAATCGCGGAATTGGATTGAGGTCAGGTTGGCAGGGGAATGGTCGGATTCGCTCTGGCTCACCAATGACTATAGTCGTTGATGACGCTTACCGTAGTAGCTGAACGAATTTTCGGTACCCACCAGAGCCAACAACACTCACGCGCTTATCTTGCTGCCATTTCAGGCGGCGTTTTAACACGATGATTTTGGCAGCTATTTCGCCACTTCAGACAAATCTACATCTGCTTTCTGGACGACAACTGCTACCCGTTACGACAAGCAGAAATCGACCAGAGGCAGACACTGAAACCGCCTTCAGGTCGACAGAATGAAGGTTGATATGGGAAATGCTCTGGACAAACGAGTCGTTGTCATTAGTGCCGGCATCGTGGGCGCTTCGCTGGGGTATCACCTGGCTGATAAAGGCGCGAATATCACCTTGGTTGAGGCTGAAGGTATCGCGTCGGGAGTGATTGGAGATTCACTCGCATGGATCAACATCCCATACGGATAACGTGACCCCATTGCAGCACTGCGCGGAGCAGCAATCAAAGATGCGGCTCGTGCAGCGATGGTGCTGTACCTAACGAATAGTCGAGATCGGTCTTCGGGAAGCTGAGCGGTAGCCTTTGCAAATATTGTCACTGACCGCTTTTGGCCAGTAGCTGCCGAATCGACGTTGCATCTGAGCTGACGAAATGGTTTTGAATTTGGTGGCTGAAAATTCGCTGAAATGCGACAGATATCATTTAGCTACGTCTTATCTATGACCAAGGCTTAGGCTGTCGTTGAACGCGGTGCAGTCCTGTTTCGGATGGAAATCTTCCGCCACTGGTATGGATGCCTTCCACCAATGCGCATCGGTAAATAGTGACGCTGGATCGGATCCCGCTCATCTGCACCTCCGTCGAGCGAAAGCCGTCACCATCCTGAAACACAACCGTCAAATACCCCCACTTAAGCAGGAACCGGAACACCGCACTCAACCACACACCCTCTGGAAAACCACCCTTGATAGCAGCGTATCGAGCTGCATCCCTAGAACCAGAGAGGACTTCACCATGCGCGTGTCTGGCCAGCAACCCCCCGTTACCTCCGCCTCCATCGAACTTCAGCAACGGTCAAATTCGACGGCTGCCACCGGCCACGCTTCCGTCGGGCAGGGTCATCCTCAATCCGGTGAGGTCAGCGCAGCGGCGCTGACCCAAGCCCGTGAGATGAAGCATTTGCTCACGACCTACGTGAGCAGTCAGTTCCAGCCCTACAAAGATCGTCTGGATCCGGAGTCGGGGCACCGGGGGGAAATCGATCGAATCATAGAGAGCCGAGTCAACAAGCTGATGGAGGAGAACATCTCCTTCAAGGAACTTGGAGACTTGATGGAAAAGGCCAAGAATATGGACCGCAACGCTTCAATGGTGTCGGGTACAACGGGCGGCGTGCCGTTTGCGGTGGCGTCGTCGCTCCAGGCAGCCATCCCCGTGATCACGGGAATTGGGGCAAACATACAAAACCCTGTGGCAAAAGCTGCAGCCCTGGGCACGATTTCACTCGCGGCGGCGTCAGCGGGGGATCAGGTCGGCGGCGCTTCCATTAAAAAGCTTCGGGAAGACGCGTACTACCTGCATGCGCCCGCGGACAAACTGCATGAGTCGTTGAATGCCGCACTGGCGACTATCGATACCACCGCGAACCTGGCCATCCAGAACGCCAAGGAGGCGCAGACGTTCACGATGCGAAACGCACTAAGGACGGTTGTCAGCCCGGTGGTGGCGGCGATCAATCCGAAGGCCGAGCCCATTGTGGACACAGCCATTGCCATTGCGGGTGGACTCGCTGCCGGGACCGGCACCGGGTACCTCGCCAACAGTCGGCGCACCGAACAAGGCACCAGTGGCCCTGCGCTGCTGCTGGGCCGAAGAGATGCCGAGGCCAAAGAGGATCTGAGTCAGGAAACCGAATGGATCGACACGTTGAAGGCATTGCGGGAAGCGACAACCATTCGTACGCCGCTCGCCAATGGAGTGGGACGTCTGGCGGACGCCGGCCGCACCCTGGTAACCGATCCGCTCGGAGCGGTATCGAGAACCGCCAAAGCCACTTTCACCCCTTCCGGCGCCGCCAATGTCAGCACGCTGACCGCTGGCTTCACCGCACTGGAAGCCGGTAAAGGCGCTGCGGTCAACGCCTTGAGCAAGCAGCACCCGGCCCTAAGTTCATTTGCAAAACACGCCATCAATACAGCAGGCGGCTCGGTCGTGTTCGGCAGTAACGCTGCGGGTGTGGCAGTCGGGGACAAGCTGGTTGACGACTTCAAGTCGCGACGCAAGACAACGGCGGAAACCACGGCAGGCGCTACCGAGACCGCTCAATCCGTGCATGAAGATCCGGCCGAGGCCACCGGCGAGAATCTCGCTGAAGAGCCAGGCCGTGTCAGCAGACCGTCCAGTCAACGGTCCCAACGCGCAGGGTCAGATTCAGGCTCTCTTCCGCGAACCAGCCTCACCGGCAACCGGATCACGAATGCCGAGAACTCGGCGCCCGCCTCTACCAAGTCTCCGGCAGGCAGTGTTCGGACAAGCCTCAAGGGCGAGCAGACGCAACCCACGACAAGCGGCGGACCCTCCAGCGAGGCAGTGCGCCCTGGGTCGGCCTCTTCGGCGGCACCTGCCCCGCTCCAGGTTCAAACCCCGGTGCCGGTGGATGATTCCTCGGATGACGACGCCAGCTATCACACTGCGACGTCGGGTTCTTCAGATAACGGATCGGTCTACCACACTCCGCCGCAAACGCCGGTTTGAGCGAGTCATACAACTAAAGAGTGAAACCGCCGGCCGCCGTCGTCAGAGGGCTGCTGGCAGGTCTGATGTTCCTGCAGCCAGACCCGAGCCCCCGTGTACAGCGACAGACACGAAGGTTTAGCGATCCAGGAAATCCAGATGTGGCACATTCTATTGCTTAAGTTCAGAAGCTTCCTACGTCCTCGCGGGAGGTTGGGACCTAGGGTGCCCGCTTGGGTCATGAAATACTCGCTTTCCAAATTTCTCGCACTCGCTTAGCCATGATAAAAAGCGAGCGGCGTCCCAAGCTGGGAATTGTCAGGGAGACGTTGAATGTTCTTTTGGCACATCGTGCCCTCGTGGCATCAGATCGAAGATCGAATAAGGCAGGAAATGGGCTACCAAGGTGGTGCTCAGTTTAGACATCATTGGGGCGAGCCCGCCCCGTCCCTCAGCCTGAATATCCGCCGCGTCGAGAGCGTCAGGTCTGCGTTTCATCAAGCGGAATGGCAGGCGGGCATTGCAGTTGTTGAGGATTAATTGATGTTCGACTATGAATATGCTCTGACTAAGGCGAAAGAGTATCTTGAGGATTCAGAGATACCCTTGCAGATTACGTATGAAGGTGAGTTCGCGGAGGTATGGTTCTTTTGCTATCAGTCAGCTGAGTATTTACGAACTGGTGATTCGTCTGATCAGTTAGCGGGAAATAGCCCATTTCTGATTGACCGGAATACCGGTGAGTTGTTCGAATTGGGTACGGTTAAGCCTATAACAGAGTACATTGACGATTACCTTCAGGAGCGCTATGCGTCGTAAATATGAGCGGCTACATGACAGCTCCTCGAGGCACGAGGGTGTAGGTATAAGAGTGGTTTATGCTACGGCGATAGACCGGGTAGTGACCGGACACCCGGCCGACACTTAAAGAACATATGCTATGAAGACAGATTACCGATTCATTGAAAACAACCTCAGCTTCGTTCTTGCAGAGCTCGGATCTCAGCCGGAGGTAGGTTCGTTCTTCCCCTCTGAATCCTTATCTTATCAGGAGCAAATTGGTCAATTATATGAGTGGGTGAATGACGCGGGAGAGTATGGTCTGGCGTATGAAAACGTCGTTTCCATGCTTGAAGTGCTTCCTTTTAAATTATCTGGAAAGGCGGCAATAAAACTTCTGGAGGTTGGCTTGATTTTTGGTTTCAAGACTGATTCAGAAGCAGATAAAGGCTTCGACCGGCGTTAATTGCAGGAATCATCATTCGCTCTGTGTGCCAGACAGCGCGCACCCGTGCCGCGTGGATCGCTAGCCTTAGATCATTTAGATAGAAAAGGCAAAAGCGATTCAGAGGCTGGAGGCTGCGCAGTTTGGAACCAGAAGAGCCCTTAAGTGACTAGGAAGCGAATTTTAAGTCGATATGATGATAAAAAAATATACGGCAGCCTTTTTGATTCCTGTCGGCGCATGTAGAACTTTAGGCGAGGATGGTTGGGAGTTTGACAGCCCTGAGCGACTATCCAAGGAGGTTTCAGAACACCTGATTGCGGCATTCAGGCTCAACTTTGTTGAGATGTACTCAGGAATCAAAAGATACGTAGGCGACGATATTGGTATGTCTATATTTCTTGATGACATGAATGAGGTGGAGAATATTTACTTTCAAGTTTCCGGGGATTCGCTGAAAGCGCTTGCAGCGCTATGCCAAGATACCCAAGTTTTTTCTAAAGCAGAAATGTTCGTGCCTGAGAAAGAATGAATACCGTCTGCGGGTCCCAGCTGTACAGAATTGCAGGACGAGATAAGGGGAATGATCTATTTTGGTTGAAAAATCAATCCGTCCCCTTTTTTCTCGCCTGAGTTAGCTGTTGCTTAAGCACATTACGTGGGTCGCATGGTCATAGTCTGTTCGCATGAAGCCGCACTTCAGATAAAACGCGTCGCCGGCGGCGGTATCGGTGAATAGGCATAGGTTCTGGAACCGCAGAGCGGCATGTGCAACAAGCGCATTTACCATCTTCTGTCCCACGTGTTGCCTCTTTGACCCTGGGTTCCACTCGTCAATTAGACGGGAAAGGAACCTGAAGGCTTGTCCAATCGCCTCTTTCGCTGGCCTGAGTTTGCGGGGGAGATAGGTGATCACTTGAATGTCGACTTGGCCCATGCATCGTCCTTGATGGGTGCAGACCTATCTTGCTGACAAGGGGTCTTGCGGACTGGTCACACAGGATAGGATGCCCGGCCGCATATGATCCCAATGTCTTTCGGCGTCATTGGGCGGCTTTTTAGGCGCCGCCGTCGAGGTCGTGCATTTGGGCCACTATGTTCATAAAGACCCAGGCATCCCCCTTGTCGTACGTCTCCAAAGCTTCGCTGCCGCCGAGAAACGGGTACGGCTGCGGGATGTAGACCTGATCATCGGCAAGGGGGCCCAGATGTCGGAATAGATCGGCAACGTGGTCCGAATCCAACACATACAGCTCGAACCCCGGCTCTTTCAGTACCTCCGCTTCAAAGTCTTCGACTGACGGGTGGCTTCCGTACGACTTCGCCGCGCACTTGAAAGGGTGCAGCACGAGGTACTCCGAGTCGTGTGGATTGCGAAGAAAGAAATGGCCGAGGCTTGAGTAACCAACAACCTCTGTATGGTTCGGGAAGCTGGCGGCCCACGCTCCCAAGTCGCTCGAGGGTCGAACCGAAAAGAGTGTGTAGAGAACAGGTCCGGATGGCTTTCCGAATATTTTGGAGAAAAGTCCCAAGGTGACACCTCAAGTTGAGCGCTTGGCAGCAAGAACGCGCGTGTAAATTATGTGGTCGAAGACGACAGGGAGCCCTATTCGATTTGGCGGCCTGCCGCAGATCTCACGTTTCGTCGAAACGACTTTGAAGTCGTCCTGGCTTGAGCCCGAAGCCGCGATTTGCTTGCAAAGCCACATGCCGGTGCTCGGGCTCTTTAAGGCGATTACCCTGCGGGGTCCTAACGCACTTCCACATGAAAGCAATAGTTGATATCCACCTTGCTGGCATCTACAGGCAGAGCGGTTTTGGTCAGTACAAACTCGAATGCCGGCTCGAAGTATTCATCACGCAGGATTTCACCCGCCAGCACTTCCACCTCATACCAACCATTCTCGACTTCAATAGTCGGCCTGTTTGATTGCTCATAACGCTCGAGCAGCTCATCGAGATTCTCATCCGTGAACGCCTGCAGAATGCGCCACGTGAACAAATGTATGCGACCGTGCTCGACACGCAGCGAATAACCACCGCGACGATGCTGCACCCGACCTTCGTGCCGGGGCATTTGAGGTTCAACGCCGGCCAACGTGAAAACAACGGTGTAAGGATGGTTTTCCACACCGGCGAGCGGGATGAGGACGCCATCAAGAACGGCCTTGTCGCCGCTTTCACTGGACACAAACTCACCAGCCAGATCGTCTGCAAGTTGATGCTCTTGCTTGAAGCGCCTCAACAGTTGAAGGTCACCGAGCAGGAAGTAGTCGATGAGGTCATTAAGGACGTCGGAAAACACATACTGCATGAGGGGGTATCCTTGGTCTCACAGTGCCAAAGTAAAAATGCAGCCAGTCAGCACTATCCCGCTAATTCATCGCCTAATATGGGTTTACATGCACCCTAACGGTCCAGGCACCCGCGCTGCAATCATCAGTCTTAACCTACAATTGCTTGAGTCAGATGTTGCTCAAACACATCACGTGCGTAGCATGCTCATGATCTGTTCGCATGAAGCCACACTTCAGATAAAACGCGTCGCCAACAGCGGTATCGGTGAAAAGGCACACGCTCTGAAGGCGCAGAGCTGCCTGTGCAACAACCGCCTTGACCAACGTCTGTCCCACGTGATGCCGCCTTGATGAAGCGCTGACGTAGACCCGTCGCAACCTCGCCATGTCCTTTTCGGCGTAGGGATCAACTGAAAGGCCTCCGATGCCTATTAGCCGCTCGTTTCGATACGCGGCGATAAGACATTCTCCGGGGGCATTGAAGCGATTGATCCCGGAGTCCCACTCGGTAATCAGCCGGGTCAGAAACTTGAAACCTTCTTCAACAGCCTCTTTTTCCAGCACCCGAATCTGCAGGGGCAGATGGGTGATCAGTTGAATGTCGACCTGGCCCATGGATCTTCCTTGATTGGTTGGAGAGCTATCTGGCTTAGTAGAGGCTCTTGAAGTGCATTGCTATTGGCAATGCAGGTAGCGGCTGTTCGACTCAGGAAGACCAGCGTTCAATTTGAGGGCAGCACGCTTCTTCAGGGGAGGCGTCAGTACAAGCCTGTGGCGCTATCAGGTTCGCGTACCGGAACCTGATGCACGCTGACCATGTTGTAGTTGAGCATGAAGCCAACACCACCCTCGGACTCCATCACCTGAGCCACCCAGCCAATAGGATTGATGAACAAAGAGTTGTCGTGGTTGAGCACTCCTACTGCAGCAGTCGTCTCATCATAATCCCAAACGACATCGCCCCAGTGCCAGCCCTGGCCTTCTACGTACTGGTTACCTAGCAACGCTCCAAGCGCGTACATTTCCTCCTCGGACAGCGTTGTGCCAGTCGCTTTGCAATTGCGCACCCGCTCCGTAATTGCCGCAACCACATCGGCCGGAGCATGATCCCCAGTAAGGCCGAGTAAGGCGAGTCCCTGGCGACTCAGCACTTTGATCTGCTCTACCAACTCGGCGGACACTTTGCTGATTTCAGCCATTCTCGTTTCTCCATTAAAAAACTGCACAGCCCAACCAAGACTTCGCAAGCCTGCTCTGCGCTTAGCCCGGGTCACGCTTTGCCAATACCAAGCAATGATCGCAGCCAGCCTGCCGACTTCCGTTCATAGAAAGGCGTTGTTTCCTTGAGGAAGTAATCGCTAAGGCCTTCCCCCCCTTCGGTCACGCGATAGAGGTCAACGGGTTCGCCTTCCGGGGCGGTATCTCCGGCAACGTTACCGGCCTCGCGCATGACCCGTTCAAAATCTCCGTCCGCTTCAATACCAATGATCAGATGGGGCTTTTGATCAACCGATGGGTCATGCATCAACGCCAGAAATGAACGTTTTACGTTGCGATGTTTGGCGAGTAACTGCGTGAGTGAGTGGATCATCCTGGACGGGTATTGCGACGGCTGTCCGAGCAGCACGGTCGTGTCTTTTTCGACCGTGCGCTGCGCTGGCTTCTGGCCTATCCCGTCGGAGAGCAGATGGCGCACTTCCTCCGGCAAAAACTCTTTCCCATAAGGAGACTTAGGATTGAGAAAAAGAGGGGCGCCCCGTGTGATTTCAAAAAGCGATCTGGCCGGGATTTCTACGTAGGATTCTTCGCTGTCTATGGACCCTTGCAATATTTTCAACGAAGAAAAAAACGGGATGACAGGTGAGCCGTCAGCCTTTTGCCAGTTCGCGATGCTGATGTTGCTACCCGCTTCGAGCGTGACATGGCCTTCGCCAGCCCCGGCAGTGCCAAGCACGTAGACGGTGGAATCCAACAGCGTCTTGAAGAAGTCAGGTCGATGGGCCGGCTCATCCGCCGCCAGCCTGAGCGATTGTTCGAGGGCGTTTTCTTGCTGGTTGTTCATGATTTCCATCCATGGCTCCATCAAAGCAGACAAAAAATGAGTGCAAAGCGCGCGTAGTTTTCCACGGGACTGTGAAAACAGGAAGAACAGGCGGTTCTGATGATGGCAGCGCTTTGCATCCAACATCGTCAGGGCGTTTCACGCAATGTGAAAAATGTATCGTCAATGGCAACAAACTTAAAAGCACTCTGATATCATTCTCACCTGCGAATACTTCGCATTGCCAAGGAGGCTTCAACCCGTTCTGATCACCTTGCTGGGTAGCCCCTCATGTTTCTTCCGCATCCGTTTCGCCCCACCCTGCTTGCGCTTTGCTGCTCTGCGAGCTTCATCGCCAATGCTGCCGATTCGGTGCTTGAGCTCGGCGCTACCGACATCAATGCCAATGCAGTCAAGGCCAATTCCAACACGCTGCCTGAGGTCTATGCAGGTGGTCAGGTCGCTCGTGGCGGGCAGATGGGTGTTCTGGGTAATCAGGACAACATGAACGTCCCCTTCACCATGACCAGCTATACCTCCCAGCTTATCGAGGATCAGCAGGCTGAAGATGTGGGAGACGTACTCCTCAACGACCCGTCGGTGCGCCAGTCTTACGGCTTCGGTAATCAGTCGCAGATATTCGTGATCCGCGGTTTGCCGCTAGCAGGCGACGATATCTCCTACGGCGGTCTGTACGGCGTCCTTCCTCGGCAAATTCTCTCCACGGACGCGATTGAGCGGGTGGAAGTATTCAAAGGCCCCAACGCTTTTATCAACGGCGTAAGCCCCACCGGTACGGGCTTGGGTGGCAGCGTGAATCTGCAGCCCAAGCGTGCTGAAGACGTGCCGACTCGCCGTTACACCCAAGACATCAGTTCCGATGGCCGAATTGGTGAGCATCTGGACCTTGGCCAACGCTTCGGCGAGGGCAATCGATTCGGAGCGCGAGTCAACCTGAGCCAACGTGAAGGCGACACTGCGATTGATGACGAAAACCAGCGCACCAAGTTGTTCGTCGCGGGACTCGATTATCGGGGTGACACCTTTCGCGTCTCTACCGACTTTGGCTACCAAAAACAGCGCATCAACGGTTTACGCAACACCGTGCAATTGGGTAATGCGACCAAAATCCCGACCGCCCCTGACGCCAGCCACAACTACGGCCAGGACTGGACTAATACCGAAACCGAAGACACGTTCGGCATGATGCGTGGCGACTGGGACCTGAATGAAAACTGGACTGCCTACCTTGCAGGGGGCGCCAAGCATACGCGTGAAACTGGCGTATACGGCACGCCAACCCTCGTAGGTAATAACGGAGTTGCAACTGTCGGCGGCTCCGAGATCCCGCACAATGAGGACAACACCAGCTTTGCAGCGGGGCTTAACGGTCATGTTCAAACCGGGCCGGTCAGTCATCAGATCGCGATCGGCGCCTCCACCATCTGGACCCAGCAAGAGAACGCCTACACCTTCTACCGCTCGGTCAGCGGGAATACCAATATCTACACCACACCTGACCTGCCCAAGCCAACGGCGGTTTCCCTCACCGGCGGCGATATGGGCGATCCGGGTGTCACCGGCAAAACCCGCAACCGAAGCCTGGCCGTTTCCGACACAGTTGGCTTGTTCGACGATAGTTTGCTGCTGACATATGGCGTGCGCCGTCAGCAACTGCGCGTAGAGAACTACTCGTACGACGGCACCACCTCCAACGGCGTGGCTAATCCGGCCAATGACGGCAGCCGTACTTCGCTTTACGACGAATCCATCACCACTCCGGTGTACGGCATCGTCTATAAACCGACTGACACCGTTTCCCTGTACGCAAACCGCATTGAAGGCCTGGCCAAAGGGCCGGTCGCGTCCGGTACCAACGTCACCAACCTTGGGGAGGCCTTCCCGCCTGGCCGCACCAAGCAACTGGAAGCGGGTATCAAGCTGGACATGCAATCGTTCGGCGCAAATCTTGGCGTGTTCCGGATCGAGAAGCCCAGCGATGGCTACGTCGATGCGACCCAGCGCCTCTACATTCGCGACGGCGAGCAGTTGAACAAGGGTGTTGAGCTGAGCGTGTTTGGTGAGCCCATCGAAGGCCTTCGCCTGATGGCAGGCGGCACGCGCATGACCTCGGAGCTGAAGAACACCGCGGGCGGGCTCACTGATGGAAACCATGCCATCGGGGTGCCCACGTTCCAGCTAAATGCGAGCGTCGACTGGGACGTTCCTGGCCTGGAGGGAGCTGCCCTCAGCGCCCGTATGCTACGTACTGGAGGCCAGTATGCGGATCAGGCCAATAACCTGAGCCTCCCCACCTGGAATCGGTTCGATGCCGGGGCGCGCTACAAACTTAAAGTCGATCAAAAGGACCTGACGTTGCGCGTCAATGTGGAGAACATCACCGACAAGAACTACTGGGCTTCAGCCAACGGTGGCTATCTCAGCCAAGGCGACCCGCGTCTGGTCAAACTCTCGGGCACCATAGACTTCTAAGTCAGCGCTCCCAAGGGATAGGCATCATCATTCCCTTGGGATCAAGTGGCTTTCGATGAGTCGAATTCAGGTCAGCCGGCGGATAGACCCAAGCGCCAAAGGCATAGCTCAGATCAAGCGTTCAGCAGCATCTGAGATACGCCTCGGGCGGGTGTCAGTTGCCTGCGAGAGTTTTACTTCTCGATAACCCGCTTTCTTTTTCAGCGCTTGTTGCCATCCGGCCCCTGCCCGCGCGTCACCTCAAACCGCCTCACATTCTTGCGCAACCAACTAACAAACCCACCCGAATCGGCCACCACCGGCTTGGCCTCCAACATCGCCGCCCTCGCCTTCGCCCGAAACTTAGCCAACCCCGCCAGCGCCCCAATCAATTCCGGATGCTCCGCCAGCCACGGCTCCAGATCGACCTTGTCGATCCGGTAAATCATGCAGTCGGTGTACGCGCAGAACCGCGCCAGCGTCGGCGTGGCGTCGAGGAAGCCGGTCTCACCCAGGAGCTCACCCGGCCCCATGCGTCCCACTTCCAGCCAGCCGTCCGGCCGTTGCAGCGACGCCGACACCACCCCGGACTCGATAATGAACAGCGCATCAGGCACCACCCCTTCGGCGAGCACGATGTCTTTCGCCGGATACGCGCTCAGGCGCATGTGCTGTTCCAGTTGCGCGCGGTCGGCGTCGCTGAGCATGCGCAACGCATTCACGGTATTGAGCACCGCAGACTGGCGCGTCGCGGCGCGCTGCTGGTCCTGACGGGTTTCGGTCGACGCGAGCTGCCGGTGGATCAGGTCGAACAGTTGGTTACGCACCGCTGAACGCCGATCCCGGGATTTCACGTAGCCGGTGACTTCGTACTCGACGATGCGCAGGCCGGACTTGACCACGACCGCAGAGGGCGCGGGCTGGGCCAGTAATTCGCGGCAGCCGAGCAGCGCTTTCTCCAGGGAGTCCAGCACCAGACTGGGTCGCAGGCGGGTCGACAATTCGATGGACAGGGTGACCGAGTGGAAATGATCTGGCCGGCTGAAGTTGACGATGCGGGTCTTGGCGGCCATGGCGTTGGGGATCACGGCCATGCTGCCTTCGGAGGTCAGCAGGTGGGTGGAGCGCCAGTCGATTTCGATGACTTTGCCTTCGATGTCGTCGACGCGAATCCAGTCGTCCACGCGGAACGGCTTGGTCGCGTTGAGGACGATGCCGGAGAACACGTCGCCGAGGGTGCTCTGCACGGCGAGACCGAAGATGATCGCGACTGCGCCGGAGGTGGCCAGCAGGCCTTTGACCGGCAGGTCGAGCACGTAGCCGGCTGCCGCCACTGATGCGACGAGGAAGATGATTGCGCCCATGACGTCTTGCAGCAGATGGCCCTTGCCGCCGATCCGAGGCTCCATGACCACGACGGCGAGCACGGTGAGTGTCCGCGCGCCGAACAGCCACCAGGCGATGGTCAGGATGGTGCCCAGCACATGCCGGGGAACGGACCAGTCGGCGGGCACCGGATACAGCGGGCTGAGTCCGCCATCGAGCAGCGCCATGCTGAACAGCACGAACAGCACCAGCCGGCACGCCAGCTTGCGCCGCAGCCAGCGCGGGTGCAGCCACTGCCAGAGCGTGAGGTCGATGACCAGCAGCACGGCAGCGCTGATCAGCGGATAGGCGAACCACAAATGATCCATCGACATTCCCTGGGGGTGGACAGCCCGTGGAGCTTAGCTGAATACCCCGCCGGGAGCGCCGGTCTGGTTTTCGCCGAACGGTCTGACCGATCAGAACGCCGTCACGCCCCCGTCTATCGCCAGTGAATGCCCGGTAGTGAACGCGGCGCCGTCGCTGCACAGGTAGAGCACGGCGGCGGCGATTTCTTCGACTTTGCCGATCCGCCCGACCGGGTGCATGGTCGCGGCGAATTCGGCCTTGCGCGGGTCGGCTTCGTGGGCGCGGCGGAACATGTCGGTGTCGATCACCGCCGGGCACACGGCGTTGACGCGGATGTGTTTCTTGGCGTATTCGATGGCGGCCGATTTGGTCAGACCGATCACCGCGTGCTTGGACGCGCTGTAGATGCTCATCTTCGGCGCCGCGCCCAGCCCGGCGACGGATGCGGTGTTGACGATTGCCCCGCCGCCCTGGGCCAGCATCAGCGGCAACTGGTATTTCATGCACAGCCAGACGCCCTTGACGTTGACGCCCATGATCGCGTCGAACTCGGCTTCGCTGCCTTCGGCGAGGCGGCCCTTCTCGATTTCGATGCCGGCGTTGTTGAAGGCGTAATCGACGCGGCCATAAGCGTCCACGGCTTGAGCCATCATCTGCTGCACCTGAACGTCCTTGGTCACGTCGCACGGCAGAAACAGCGCTTCTCCGCCCGCCTGACGAATCAACTCGGCCGTGCCCTCGCCGCCCGCGCTGTCCAGATCCACCACCAGCACTTTCAGACCGTGTTCGGCAAACGCCAGCGCGGTCGCTCGGCCAATACCCGCCGCGGCGCCGGTGACCAACGCGACCTGACCGGAAAACGTCATGCTCATGGGATCGTCCTTTTTGTACTTATTAATTGAAGAGCTCGGCAAACGCCTGATGGGCCGCAGCTTAGCGGGCGCGACACAGTCAGCGTCAGCACTATCAAGAGGCTGGTTGCCGGACCATTGGTGGCGATGATGATCCGTGAAGAGCGCCATCATCAGCGTGGATCGGCGGGCATTCGGTGCAGTGGCAATCCTTGCTGTCCGGGCCGTTCCGGTCTATCACTGCCGCTTCGCCGATAATCGAGAGCCCTGCCATGACCGCCTTGAATAACCGCCAATTCCTCCTCGCCCGCCGCCCCGTGGGTGCCGCCAGCCGTGAAGATTTCACCTTCCAGACCGTGCCTGTTGCGGAACTCGCCGAAGGCCAGATCCTGGTGAAGAGCGAATACCTGTCACTGGACCCGGCCATGCGCGGCTGGATGAACGAAGGCAAGTCGTATATCGCGCCGGTCGAGCTGGGCGCGGTGATGCGCGCGTTGGGTGCGGGCAAAGTCATCGAGTCCCGACACCCGAAATTCGCCGCGGGCGATTACGTTCAGGGCGTGCTCGGGGTGCAGGATTATTTCGTCGGCGAGCCCAAGGGCTTCAACAAGGTCGACCCCAAACTGGTGCCACTGCCGGTGTACCTGGCGGCGCTGGGCATGACTGGCATGTCGGCCTACTTTGCCCTGCTCGAAGTTGGCCAGCCCAAGGCCGGTGAGACTGTGGTGATTTCCGGCGCGGCGGGTGCAGTGGGCAGCATCGCCGGGCAGATCGCAAAAATCAAAGGCTGCCGGGTCATCGGCATTGCTGGCGGCAAGGAAAAATGCCAGACCCTGATCGATGAGTTCGGTTTCGACGGCGCCATCGACTACAAGAACGAAGACATTCATGCGGCGCTGAAACGCGAATGCCCCAAAGGCGTGGACGTGTATTTCGACAACGTCGGCGGCGACATCCTCGATGCAGTCCTGACCCGCCTGGCGTTGAAGGCGCGGGTGGTGATCTGCGGCGCGATCAGCCAGTACAACAACAAGGAAGCCGTCAAAGGCCCGGCCAACTACCTGTCGCTGCTGGTCAATCGCGCGCGCATGGAAGGTTTCGTGGTGATGGACCACGCGGAACGCTTCGCCAAAGCCGGCATGGAAATGGCCGGCTGGCTGGCCCAGGGCAAGCTGAAAAGCAAAGAGCACATCGTCGAAGGCCTGGAAACCTTCCCCGAAACCCTGCAGATGCTGTTCAAGGGCGAGAACAGCGGCAAGCTGGTTCTGAAGGTATGAGGTCAAGGCGAGACCTCACGGTGTGAGCGGTCGCTGATAATCCGCTGAACAACTCACGGATAACACTGCCAAAACCACCAGAGGGCGCACTCTGGTGTAAGCTCGTGCGCTGTTGATCCGACCCTTCGAGAGGCTTATGCGGGCTCCCTTCCGACGTTCTACCCTTGCAGCGCTGCGTGGTTTTGAATCCTCCGGCACGGCGATCACGATTCTGCCGAGTGCAGCCGACTATCGGCAGACACTGCTGGCGAAGATTGCCGCCGCCACCCGACGGATCTACATCGTCGCCCTGTACTTGCAGCAGGACGAAGCCGGTCAGGAAGTTCTCGATGCGTTGTATGCCGCCAAGGCTGTGCGACCGGAGCTGGACGTCGTGGTGCTGGTCGACTGGTTCCGCGCCCAACGCGGCCTGATCGGCGCCGGCAAGCAGGCCGGGAACTCGGCGTGGTATCAGGCGCAGAACCTGGAACACGATCAGGAAGTGCCGGTGTACGGCGTGCCGGTGCAAACCCGCGAGCTGTTCGGCGTGTTGCACCTCAAGGGCTGCGTCATCGACGACTGCGTGATCTACAGCGGCGCCAGCATCAATAACGTTTACCTTCACAAGCTCGGTAAATACCGGCTCGATCGCTATCACCTGATTGACAGCAAAGGCCTGGCCGACTCGTTCCAGCGTCTGGTCCAGCAGGACATTCTGCCGTCCGACGCGGTGCATCGCCTCGACCTGCCCTCGCCGCCCAGCTCTCGCAGCCTGCGCGGGGAGATTCGTCAGTTCCGCCAGCATCTCAAGCGCGCCAGTTACGACGTTAATGATGGCGTGCGTGACAATGGCGAGATGCGCGTCATCCCGCTGTTGGGCATCGGCAACAAGAACCCGCTGAGCAAAACCCTCTGTGATCTGATTGCCGCGACCGATGAGCAACTGACGCTGTGCACGCCGTATTTCAACATGCCGCTGGTGGTAAAACGTGAGATCAATCGCGCGCTGAAGCGGGGGGTGAAGGTCGACATCATCATCGGCGACAAGACCGCCAACGACTTTTTCATTTCGCCGGAGGAGCCGTTCAAGGTGATCTCCGCGCTGCCTTATCTGTACGAGATCAGCCTGCGTCGCTTCATGCAGAAGCATCAGACGGCGATCGCCAAGCACCAGCTGAACATCCATTTGTGGAAAGACGGCGACAACACCTATCACCTCAAGGGCCTGTGGTCGGACGACCGCTATACCCTGCTGACCGGCAACAACCTGAACCCGCGGGCCTTTCAGCTGGACCTGGAAAACGCCGTGCTGATCGATGACCCCAAGGGCGAATGGCTGAAGCCGCGCGCCGAGGAAATCGCGCTGCTGATGCGCAATACCCATCGGGTCGGCAAGTTTGACGAGCTCGATACTCTGAGCGAATACCCGGTTGGCGTGCGCACTTTTCTGCGCCGGGTCAGCCGGGTCCGCGTCGAGCGCCTGCTCTACCGGATTCTCTGACGACCATGGGCAAAAGCACTGGCGTTCGCGCGCAACAGGCCGATCAAACCCGCGCGCGCATTCTTCAGGCGGCGATCACGGTGTTCACCCGCGACGGCTATTCCGGCGGGCGCATCGAGAAGATCTCCGCCGAAGCCGAGTCCAACGACCGGATGATTTATTACTATTTCGGCAGCAAGGAGAAACTGTTCGTCAAAGTGCTTGAGCACACCTACGAGCAGTTCAACCGCGCCGAAAGCCTGCTGTCACTGGACCCGTCGACGCCTGAGCAGACGCTGCGCCAGTTAGTGGCGTTTGTCTGGGACTATTACGTCAGCCACCCGGAATTCGTCGCCATCCTCAGCATCGAAAACCTGCACAAGGGCAGGCACGCGCGCCAGTCCGGTGAGCTGCGACGGCTGTCAGGCGAAGCCGTCGGCGTGCTCAGACCGATCATCGATGCCGGTCAGCAGCAGGGTTTATTTCGGCAGGACCTGGACATCAAGCACGTGTATTTGATGATCGCGTCGCTGTGCTACTTCTATAACTCCAACCTGCACACCCTCAGTTCGTTCCTCGGCCAGGACATGGCCGCGGAGGGAGAGCGGAAGGATTGGTTGGCGTTCATTCAGGACTTGGTGATGCGTGGCGTTAGGGTGTTGCCGGAGTAGGCCGACTGGTGCAGCACCTGTGGGAGCGAGCTTGCTCGCGAAGGCGCCGGTACATCCGCTGAATATTCTGTGGCTGAGATACCGCTTTCGTGAGCAAGCTCACTCCCACAGAGGCCTGTACATCCGCCAGATATCTAGCGGTCGAAATGCAGTCTGTGGGAGCGAGCTTGCTCGCGAAGACGCCGGTACATCCGCTGAATATTCTGTGGCTGAGATACCGCTTTCGTGAGCAAGCTCACTCCCACAGACGCCAGTACATCCGCTAGATATTTAGCGGTTGAAATGCAGTCTGTGGGAGCGAGCTTGCTCGCGAAGGCGCCGGTACATCCGCTGAATTTTCTGTGGCTGAGATACCGCTTTCGTGAGCAAGCTCACTCCCACAAAGGCCAGTACATCCGCCAGATATTTAGCGGTTGAAATGCAGTCTTCGTGAGCAAGCTCACTCCCACAGGGGCCAGTACATCCGCCAGATATTTAGCGGTCGAAATGCAGTCTTCGTGAGCAAGCTCACTCCCACACGGACTTTATTCAGCCCAGGTCCAGCGCAGTCCCTGAAGAGTAAGTAAATCCCTCAGGCTTACCCAATCAGTGCGTTCCGGGATTGGCTTTCAAATGCGCCACCTTGTCCTTCAACCCCTCCCACTGCGGCTCATTCGGCGCAAATCGGTTGCGCAGGTACGCGGCCAGGTCGCTGATCTGGGTGTCGGACAGGCTGTCCTTGAAGCCCGGCATGTAACCCAGATCTGCCGTCGCCGGCTTGTCTATTCCCTGCTGAATCACTTTGATCAGGTTGTCTGGCAGCGCGCTGTGGACGTTGGTGTTAGTCGCCAGCGACGGGCTCACGCCAAACAGCTTCGGGCCCAGACCGTCGGCATGGCAACCCTGACACGAGCCTTCGAACACCCGCTGACCATTGCTCAATGACTGAGGCGAAACGCTCGGTTTCTCTGCCAGACCGGTCACCGTCGCGGGACGGATGTCAGCACTGCCAGACGCAGGCTCATTCAACGCCGCCAGATACACCGCCATCGCCCGCACATCGCTCTTCGGCAGTTTCGCCAGTTCCGAGACAACCGGCCCCATCGGCCCCGCCGCGACACCGTGAGCATCGGAGTACCCGCTGCTTAAATAATTGAACAGCTGATCCTCGGTCCACGGCGTCGGCGCCTTCGACAGGCTGTTGAGCGCCGGCGCTTCCCAGCCGTCCACCGTGCCGCCCGCGAGAAACGACGTGCCGCCCTTCTCCGCCCCCAGCAAGTCCCGGGGTGAATGGCAGGCGGCGCAATGCCCCAGTCCATTGACCAGATACTGACCGCGATTCCACTGAGCGCTTTGCTGCGGCTGCGTCTGCACCTCGCCTTTGCGCAGATACAGCGCGTTCCAGCCGGCCATCAACGGCCGCACATTGAACGGAAAGCGCATTTCGTTTGCGGGCTGGACCTGTTTCACCGGCGTCTGCGACATCAGGTACGCGTACAGCGCCTGCATGTCGGCGTCCTCGATGTTTCTGAAGGCCGTGTAGGGAAACGCCGGGTAAAGGTGTTTGCCATCGCGACTGATGCCGTCACGCATCGCCCGCTCGAACGCCGGATACGACCAGTTACCAATGCCGGTCTCAGGGTCCGGGGTGATGTTGCTGCTATATAAGGTGCCAAACGGCGTTTGCATCGCCAGCCCGCCGGCATTGCTGGCGCCATTCGGGGCGGTGTGACAGACCGCGCAGTCGCCCACGGCCGCCAGCAACCGCCCGCGCTCCAAGGTCCCCGATGACCAGGTGCCCGCAGCGGGCGGCGTGATCGGCGCGATTTCCGCACGCCAGGGCAACGCGGTCGCGGCCATGCCCAGCAACGCGCCGAACGCAGCAAACAACGAACCGAACAGCCACTTTGAGCGTTTGGCTTTCGGCGACTGCGGCAGCTGGCTATTGGATTCCACGCCAGCGCTGTTCAGCGCGGCGAGAATGCGTTCCGCCGTGATCGGCAGCTCGCGAAAGCGAATCCCGGTCGCGTCGTACACGGCGTTGGCAATGGCTGCCGCACTCGGGACCGACGCCGACTCCCCGGCGCCCATGGGCGGCTCGGCCTGGCGCGGCATCATCATGACGTCGACTTTCGGCACTTCGGGGAACGTCAGAATCGGGTAGCCGCCCCACTCCTTGCTCGCCACGGTGGATTCCTCGAACGTCACCCGCTCCTTGAGCACCCGGCTGGTGGACTGGATGACGTTGCCGTGGATCTGATGCTGGACACCGGCGGGATTGACCATCATGCCGGCGTCGTGGCCGATCACCACGCGAGTCACCGACACATCGCCGGTGTGCTTGTCGATCGCCACGTCCGCCACCCACGCCGCCCACGCCGCGCCGAAGCCGGGAAACTTGCTGTGGATGTAGCGCGCGTAGGCAAAACCGCGCCCGCGCAAGACACCGTCTTCTTCCGGGATCTGCATCGGTTGAGTGCGCGGCGCCCAGTCAGCCCGGGCGGCGGTGGCGCGAACCAGTTCGGCAGCGCGCTCGTCGTGCAGATAACGAAGCCGGTATTCGATGGGGTCGACGCCAGCCGCGAAAGCCAACTCGTCGATGTAGGACTCGTGAGCGAAGGTATTGGGAAGCGCCGACACACCGCGCATCCACGACGCCCGCACAATCGGCGCCATGTCGTGAATGGTGACGCGCATGTGTTCGATGTCGTAGGGCGGGATCGAAGTGCGGTCGCCCATTTCGAACATCGTCGCCACCGGCTCTACGCGCCCGGTCAACAGCAAGGCCAGGGTTGGCGAGTTATTCGACGGGTAGCGGGTGCTGAAGTCATAACCGGCGATGCCGCCATCGGCGTTAATCCCGCCGTCGACTTCCATCA
Source organism: Pseudomonas sp. HP_12 (assembly GCF_055283955.1). Lineage (NCBI taxonomy): Bacteria > Pseudomonadati > Pseudomonadota > Gammaproteobacteria > Pseudomonadales > Pseudomonadaceae > Pseudomonas > Pseudomonas sp. HP_12. Next base: position 35,771 of record NZ_JBTOQG010000017.1, on the reverse strand, counting down.
ACTGCGCCGTGCCTTTCGGCTCCCAGGCATGTTCCTGCTCGCGGGTCAGTTGCACGCGCACCGGCCGGCCCACGGCGCGGGACAGCAACACCGCGTCGGCGCAGACGTCATCAGCGCAATTGCGCCCGTAACAGCCGGCCGCTTCCATGCGGATGATGTCGATCCGCTCTTCGGGGTATTCCAGCAGCCAGGCCAGATCGGCGCGCAGCATGTGGGGGTTCTGCGTGCCGGACCAGACCCGAATGCCTTCTTCGCTGTAGTCCGCCAACCCGCACGAAGGTCCGATGGAGCCGTGAATCTGGTAGGGCCATAGATAGGTTCGCGTCATCCGCTCGCTGGCCTGGGCCAACGCTTCTTCGACATTGCCCTGATCGAGCACCACCCGCTGAATGCTCGGGTTATCGCGTATCGCCTGCTCGATGTTGCTCATGTCCGGCAATTCGTGCTGCCAGGGCTTCCAGGTGACCTTGAGTTCCCGCGCCGCCTTGGCCGCCTGCTCTTCACGCATCGCGACGATGCCGACGAAATCCCGAATCACCACCACGCGGACGATGCCGGGAATGTGCGCGATCGAAGATTCGTCCACGTCCAGCAGACTGGTGCCGACGAAGTCGCCGGTGTCGTAACCGGCGTAGGGCGGCCGTACGACGCGGCCATGGAGCATGTCCGGTAAACGCATGTCATGGACGTAGGTCAATTCGCCGGTGGCCTTGCCCGGAATGTCCACACGGGCGGCGCCCTGCCCCACCAGTTTGTAGTCCTCCAGCCGCTTGAGTGGTGCGTTGCCGGAGATGCGCAATTCGACACGCTGATCGACCAGCAGTTGGCCAAAGGTCAGTGCGCGACCGTCCTGCGCTTTGATCACGCCGCTGTCGATGACTAACGAATCCACATCGACCGACCACTGCTGCGCGGCCTGTTGCAGCAGGTAGCGCCGCGCCTCGGCCGCCGCATTGCGCAACGGGATGGCGGAAATCTGCAAAGTGGCGCTGGCGATGGTCGCGCCCTGATTCGGCGCACGCTCGGTGTCGCCCAGAATCATCGTCACTTGATCCATCTGCAGGTCCAGCTCTTCGGCGACGATCTGCGTCAGCGAGGTGCGGATGCCGGTGCCCAGATCCACATGGCCGTTGAAGGCATAGACGCGGCTGTCTTGATCGATGGCAATGAACAGCCCCAATTCCATGGGCCTGACCGTAGGGGTGCCGCCTTTGGCGACCGGACCGGACGGCGGCAGGATGTCGTCGACGATCAACAGCACGCCGTTTTGGGCGAGCAATTCATCGCGCGTGGGCAAAGTCTGGGTCATTGGGCGGGATCCGGGCTGGGCTGATGACGCGCGGCACGCATGACCGCACTGAGGATTTCAAGGTGCGTGCCGCAGCGGCACAGGTTGGCTGACAGTTCTTTGCGAATCTGCGCTTCGGTGGGGTGCGGGTTGCGGTCGAGCAAGGCCTTGGCGGTCATGATCATACCGTTCATGCAGTAGCCGCATTGCGCGGCCTGCTCGTCGATGAAGGCTTGCTGCACCGGATGCGGGCGGTCTCGCGAACCGATGCCTTCCAGCGTGGTGATCTCGCGCCCTTGGGCCCCGGCCAGTGGAAACACGCAGGAGCGTGCGGCGACGCCGTCGATGATCACCGTGCAGGCGCCGCACTCGCCCAGGCCGCAGCCGTATTTGGGGCCATTAAGGTGCAGGTCATTGCGCAGGATCAGTAACAGCGGCGTGTCAGGCATTGCCGTGACACGTGTGGCCTGACCGTTGACGTTCAGGGTCACGGTCTTCTCCGCCGCCCGCTGCAGCTCGCTTGTGTCAGCCTTCATGTGTTACCCGCTGTAGCTTGCATTTGATGAAGTGATTACTTCATGAAACGAGAGCAGGAAGCATGCCAGCGGAGAAAAGGCTTTAGGACGTTGGAGTTTTCAGGAGGGAGATGACGCCTGACGAGGGGGTCAGGCGGCGTTATTCATCGCCCTCGTCGATCAGTTTGCGCAGCAGAAACAGTACAGCCACGCGTTCGGCGGGGTTGAGTTTGCTCAGGGTCAGCTCGCTGATCTGCGCGGCGCGGGGCACGGTTTCCTGCACCAGTTGCAGGCCGCTGTCGGTCAGGCTGCAGATGACTTTGCGGCGATCCTGCGGGTCCGGGTCAAGGCTGATCAGGTCCCGGGCTTTCAGGCGATCGACGATGCCGCGAATGGTCGCCTGATCCACGGCCGTGGCCTTGACCAGCTCGGTTTGCGAACTGGGGCCGTGATCGCGCAGCGCGCACAGGGTCACGAACTGCACCGCCGTGAGCTGCGAATCGCCGACGTTCTGCTGGAAGATCGCCAGATGCCGCTGGTAGGCCTTGCGCAGCAGATGGCCGACCTGCTCGGAAAAGGTGTAGGACCGATTGTTATTGGAAGGGTTGTCAGTGGACACGGGTGGCTCGTTCGGCAGGATCTGGAAAGTGGTGGCTACAGTAACGTCTGCGGGGGGTTGAGGGGAATCTTCGGAATGAGTGAGTTGTGTCGCTGGTGTATCCGCCGACAGATGAATAGTGGGAGCGACCGGGATGGCGCTTCAACTTGCTCGCGAAAAGGACGGTACATCCTCCAGAACTTCGGCAGCTGGAATGCCGTCTTCGTGAGCAAGCTCACTCCCACAAGGTTGCTGTGCGCGGAAGATCCCGGGGCGTATGCAAAACCTGTGGGAGCGAGCTTGCTCGCGAAGAAGTAGGTAAGGACCCTAAATCTTCATCTACAGGAATGCCGCCTTCGTGAGCAAGGTGGAGCGCCACCCCGGTCACTCCCACAAGTTTTGCGTACAACCTGAGTCCCGCGTAGCGCAAGCCAAATGCAGGCCTGCGTCAGGCTTTCGATGCCTCGGGCGCCACCACTTCCCCCGCCAGCACCACGGCCTGGTCGTCCAGATAAATGTCGCAACGACGCAGCGGGATATCCAGATGGCACGGGGTTTTGCGGGTGCCGCCGACTTCAGTATTCGGCCCCGTGGAAAACAGGAAGTTGCCGTAGAACGCCCGGGCATCCATGCACATGCCGTCGTTCTTGTCGTGCAGACCCATGGCCGTCCACTGGGCGCGGGGTTGCAGGCCCCAGCCAATGTGGGAAATGCCGTAGACCTCAGGGTCATTGAAGTACTTCAGGTAATCACGCAGGTACTCCGCCTCGAAACCACCGTGAATCCCGGTGATAAACCCCTTGTCGATCTCCAGCGTGATCTGCTCGCGGGAGTAGGTTTTGAACGGCAGCACGATGTCCCCCACATCAATGACCAGCGTGCCTTCGGCGGTCTCTTCGTTGGGCCAGGAAAACAGAAACCCGCTGGGCCAGTGGTCCCAGCGCCCCGGCTCGTCGGCGAAACCGTATTCGGTGACGGAGGGGTATTGCCCCAGTTGCGCACGAAAATCGCTGCCGGCGCGGGACTTCACCTGAATCGAGCGCGCTGCCTTCAGCACCTGTTCGGCCGCCAGCACCCGTTCCTTGTCCGCCACCGTCGGCAGCATCCGCGCCAGCACTTCCGGGGGCTCCACCGCCAGCAGAATCCGCGTGCCGGTCTTGAGGATCTGCTCCTGCTCCGGCGAGTGCAGCAGCATCATCGTGTCGACGATCAGGTCCGCCGCCTCAAGGGCACGTTGCGCGGCGATGTTGCCGGTCAGCGCGGTGTCGCCGCAGTAGGCGGTCATGTCGTTGCCCATGGCTTTGGGGTGATTGAACGACGGCAGCTCCACCGCATAGACCTTGGCGCCCAAACGTTGAGCGGCGTCCATCGCGGCACGCACCGTACGCGCATCTGAGTAGTGGCTCTTGAGCACCGCCACGCTCTGGGTCGCGTCCACTTTCGACAGTTTCAGCACGTGCTCGAACATCTGGGTCAATTCGCAATCGCTAACCGGCATCTCTTTTCTCCTCTGGGGCGGATGACGAGCCGGATGCACCATTGCAAGGCGTCGCGCATCAGACCAGTGCATTTTTTAAAGCGTACACACTTATTAAAAGCGATAAGACATCAATCCGGACGCCGCTGCAATAGGCACGCCACTCTGTTACCCAACCACACAGACCCCAATGAATAAGGGTTACAGCAGGTGACATGCCTGTTTGCGACACCGCCTGCCGTTTCTGGAAATATCGGTTCACTTTTAAAAATATCAGCGTATACACTTTAAAAACCCAGCGACGCGACAGATCATTTTCGCCTCGCCGTCATCCAGAGCTCCGGTCATTCAGGGCTCATGAAACACAAAGGAATGCGCGCCATGCCAACCACGCAAAAAATCGCCATCGTCGGATCCGGTCTGGGGGGCGCTGCGGCTGCGACGCTGTTGCAGAAAGCCGGCTTCCACGTCGATATCTACGAACAAGCCCCCGCGTTTTCTCGTATCGGTGCTGGTATCCACATGGGCCCGAACATCATGAAAATCTTCCGCCGCATGGGCATCGAGCAACAGCTCAGCGACATGGGTTCGCACCCGGACTTCTGGTTCAGCCGCAACGGTGCGACCGGCGATTACCTGTCGCGCATCGCCCTGGGCGAGTTCTCCCTCAAGGAGTACGGCGCGGCCTACATCACCGTGCACCGCGGTGATCTGCACGCGCTGCAAATGTCGACGCTGGCGCCGGGCAGCGTGCACTTCAGCAAATGCCTGACCACGCTGGAAGAACGCGACAACGGCGTGCGCCTGAATTTTGCCGACGGCACCCACGCCGACGCCGACATCGTGATCGGCGCCGACGGCATCAACTCCAAGATTCGCGAAGAGCTGTTGGGCCATGAAAAACCGCTGTACAGCGGTTGGGTCGCCCACCGCGCGCTGATCCCCAGCGAGGTGCTGACCAAGTACAACCTGGAATTCGAGAACTGCGTGAAATGGTGGAGCGAGGACCGTCACATGATGGTTTATCACACCACCGGCAAGCGCGATGAGTACTACTACGTGACCGGCGTGCCCCATGCAGCGTGGGACTTCGAGGGCAATTGGGTCGACAGCAGCCGGGACGAAATGTATGAAGCGTTCGCCGGTTACCACCCCACCGTGCAGGCCTTGATCGAATCCACCGACAGCGTGACCAAGTGGCCGCTGCTCAACCGCAACCCGCTGCCACTGTGGAGTCGCGGCCGCCTCGTTTTGCTGGGCGACGCCTGCCATCCGATGAAGCCGCACATGGCCCAGGGCGCCGGCATGGCCATTGAAGACGCCGCAATGCTCACCCGCTGCCTGCAGGAAACCGGCCTCACCGATTACCGCACCGCGTTCCAGTTGTACGAAGCCAATCGCAAGGAACGCGCCTCTCGGGTGCAAGCGGTTTCCAACGCCAACACCTGGCTGCGCACCCAGGAAGATCCGGCCTGGGTTTACGGGTACGACCTGTACGGCCAGGAGCTGAAATCGGGGGTGGCGGCGTGAGCACATTCATCCATGGCGGCAACGTCCAGGCCAACGGCATCCGTCAGCATTACCTGCGCTACGGCGGCGACATGCACTCCGGCAAACCGGCGCTTATCCTGATCCCGGGCATCACCAGCCCGGCGATCACCTGGGGGTTCGTCGCTGAACGCCTGGGCCAGTCTTTCGACACCTACGTGCTGGATGCGCGCGGTCGCGGGCTTTCTTCCACGGGGCCGGATCTGGATTACAGCGTCGACACCTGCGCCGATGACATCGGTGCGTTTGCCGCCGCCATGGGCATCGACAGCTATCACTTGGCCGGTCATTCGATGGGCGCGCGTTTTGCCGTTCGGGCATCGATTCGTTGCCCCCAGGGCCTGAAAAGCCTGGTCCTGATCGATCCGCCGGTGTCCGGTCCGGGCCGTCGTGAATACCCGGCGAAGTTGCCGTGGTACGTCGACTCCATCCGCCAGTCGCAACAGGGCATGAGCGCCGAACACATGCGCGCGTTCTGCCCGACCTGGACCGAGGAACAACTGCAGCTGCGCGCCGAGTGGCTGCACACCTGCTACGAACCCGCCATCGTCCGCGCCTTCAATGACTTCCACGACGTGGATTTCCACCAGGACCTGCCGAACCTTCCGGTCCCTGCCCTGCTCATCGTCGCTGGCCGCGGCGGCGTGATTCAGCCGGAAGACGAAGCCGAAATCCGACAGCTACAACCGAACATCCTGATCGCGCGAGTGGAAAACGCCGGACACATGATTCCGTGGGACAACCTGCCGGGCTTCTTTGCCGCGTTCGGTGACTTTCTCGGTACGCCGCTGACCTGACGGTCCTTGCTTAAAACGATGAACAGGAGAACGCAATGACCGACCCACAAAGCGCGGACGCCAACTATCAGGGCGTCTGGGGCAATCGCATCGGTTTTGGTGCGAAACCGGCCTTGCTGATGATCGATTTCATGCAGGGCTACACCCAACCCGGCGCGCCTTTATATGCGCCCGGCGTGGTCAGTGCGGTGGCCGAAAGCGTCGAGCTGCTGGCCTGCGCGCGGGAACACGGCATCGCGGTGGTGCACACCAACATCCGCTACCACCCCACGCATTTCTCGGACGGCGGCATGTGGGTGAAAAAAGCGCCGGTGATGAAGGACATGGTCGAAGGCAACCCGCTGGCCGCATTCTGCGAGGCCGTACAGCCATTGCCCGAAGAGGTCGTGATCAGCAAGCAGTACGCCAGTTCGTTCTTCGGCACGTCACTGGCATCAATGCTGCACGCCCAAGGGATCGACACCGTCGTGCTGGCCGGCTGCTCCACCAGCGGCTGCATCCGGGCGACCGCGGTGGATGCCGTGCAGCATGGTTTCCGGACCATCGTCGTGCGCGAATGCGTGGGCGACCGGCACCCCGATCCCCACGAAGCGAACCTGTTCGACATCGACAGCAAGTACGGAGATGTGGTGAGCAAGCAGGAGGCGATGACACAGTTGCGAGCTGCAAGCTTCAAGCGATAAGCCGCAAGTCAAGAGCATGCGGTCCCCTCTTGCAGCTTGAAGCTTGGCGCTTGCCGCTTCGTCCCCCATATGACAACACCGCAAACGCAGGCAAAATCAGCCGCCGCGCTCACCGGTCGAAGAAACGCCAGGAGACACCCATGCCCTCTGCGAATGTAGACACCTCCGCGAACCTAACCGCGGACCCGATCAAAGCGCTGTACACCAAGATCACCTGGAAGCTCATCCCCTTCCTGTGTTTCTGCTACCTGGCCGCTTACCTGGACCGCATCAACATCGGCTTCGCCAAGCTGCAGATGCTCGACCAGTTGCACTTCAGCGAGACCGCGTTCGGGTTGGGCGCCGGGCTGTTTTTCGTCGGCTATATCCTGTTCGAAGTGCCGAGCAACCTGGTCCTGGAGAAGGTCGGCGCGAAGATCTGGATCGCGCGGATCATGATCACCTGGGGCTTGCTGTCGTCCTGCATGTTGTTCGTCAGCACGCCGACGCAGTTTTACGTGCTGCGGTTTCTCCTCGGCGCCGCTGAAGCGGGCTTCCTGCCCGGCGTGCTGTTTTACCTGACCACTTGGTTCCCGACCTACCGCCGCGGCCGCATCATCGCGCTGTTCATGATCGGCCTGCCGCTTTCCAGCGTCATCGGCGGCCCGCTGTCGGGCTGGATCATGGGCCATTTCGACCAGACTGCCGGGCTGCGTGGCTGGCAGTGGCTGTTCCTGATCGAGGGCATTCCCAGCGTGCTGCTGGGGGTGATGACGTTCTGGGCGCTGCCGAACAATCCGAAAGAAGCCAAATGGCTGAACAGCGCCGAACAAACCTTGCTGGAAAGCGAACTGCGCCTGGACGACGTTGAGGGCAAGGACAGCAAGCACAGCTTTCGCGACGGTTTTTTCAATCTGAAAGTGTGGATGCTCGGCGGCATCGATTTCTCGATCTTGCTCAGCGCCTACGCCATGGGCTTCTGGATGCCGACGTTCATCAAGAACGCCGGGGTCACCGACACCTTCCACATCGGCGTGTTGACGGCATTGCCCAGCGTCGCGGCGCTGATCGGCATGCTGATGATCGGTGCCAGCTCCGACCGTCGTCGCGAACGGCGCTGGCACATCATCGTGCCGTTCTGGATCGGCGCCATGGCCATGGCCGCCAGCCCGTTCTTCACCCATAACGTGGTCGCGACCGTCGCGCTGTTTGCCGTCGCTTCGGCCGCGATCATCGGCGCGGTCCCGGTGTTCTTCAGCCTGCCGGCAACGTTCCTCAAGGGCCGGGCGGCAGCGACGGGTTTCGCGTTGGCCTGCTCGCTGGCGAATATCGCCGGGCTGGTGAGCAACTCGATGATGGGCATCGCCATCGATGTCACCGGCAGCAGCGCCGGGGCGTTGTGGTTCTTTGCCGGGTGCCTGATTTTGAGCAGCCTGCTGGTGGTTGCGCTGCCGGCAAAGCTGGTGAATCGGTAACTCGTCGCGCTGGACGCCTATCCCGGGGGGAGCCAGCTTGCTGGCGAATGCGGTGGGTCAGTCAACGGTTCGCTCACTGACCCACCGCGTTGGCGGGACACGCCGCGCTCCAACCCGGCGAACCGTATTCATCCCATCACAATTGTGGAATCCGACCATGCAGGCGTTTGTGAAAAGCTGTGCCCTGGCCCTGACGCTGGGACTGTCCGCGACCTCCTTGCAGGCCGCGGAAAAGGTGATCTTCGACACCGATTTCAACGTGCTCAACGACGACGGCCAAGCCTTCATCATGCTGGCGCAACTGCACGCGCAAAAGCGCATCGACCTGCTGGGCATGACCCTCGTCAGTGGCAACGCGTGGGTCGATCAGGAACAGGTCGATGCGCTGAAGGCTGTCGAGCGCATGGGCGTGGAAAAGGACATCGGCGTGTACTCCGGCGCGGCCTACCCGCTGCTGCACGACTTCGCCACGTATGACCAGGAAAAAGCCCTGTTCGGCGCAGGCTGGCCGGGGGCGTTCAAGACCCCGCGTCCGACCTCGGCCTCGCAACTGGTTTCGCCGCCGGACGGGCTTGCGACGCACACTGCATTGCGCAGCGAATCCGCCGCGCAGTTCATCGTCGACAGCGTGAAGGCCAACCCTCACGAAGTGACCCTCCTGGCCGTTGGCCCATTGACCAACATCGCTCTGGCGATTCGCAGCGCCCCGGAAATCGTGCCGCTGATCAAACGCATCGTGTACATGGGCGGCGCCATCGAGATCCCCGGCAACACGACCCCAGCGGCGGAATTCAACTGGTGGTTCGACCCCGAGGCCGCAAAAATCGTCCTGCGCTCGCCCATCGAGCACGTGATTTTCCCCAACGATGTCTGCGAAAAGGTCATCTTCGACGCCTCGGTCTACCAGCGCATCGTCGCCAGCAAAGGCGTGATTCCCAACCTGTACAAAACGGTGCTGGGACCTGAGTTCGACAAGGACCCGAACCACCACAGCTTCACCTGGGACAGCCTGCCTGCGCTTTACCTGGTGCATCCGGAACTGGTCACCGAGTCCAAAGACTTGTGGGTCGATGTCGACGCCCACTTCGGACCGGATTACGGCCGCTCCATGGGCTACAAGAAGGGCGCGCCCGTCGGCACACAAAAGGCGAAAGTGGTGTACGCCGTGGATCAAAAGAAGTTCTGGGATGCGTACGTGGATCTGGTCACTCTGCCTGCGCCGGTCAAACGCTGATCGCCTCAGTTCGCGCCGTTCGTATGAAACGGCCCAACCGGGGTTAGGCAAAATCAGCCGATTAGGGCAATCAGCTGCTGGCGCTGGGCATCAGTAAGCAAAGGCCCTCTGGCGGCTTCGGCGTTTTCCTTCATGTATTTCGGATTTCCCGTACCGGGAATCGCGCACGTTACTGCCGGGTGCGAGATCAGAAACTTCAGCGCCAGTTGCGCCCAGCTCCTGGCCTGAACTTCCCCCGCCCACCCCGGCAGCGGCGTGTTGCGCAAGCGGCCGAGCAGACCGCCTCCACCGAACGGCCGATTGCAGATCACCGCCACCCCTCGCTCACGACACAGCGGCAGCAGCCGCGCCTCGACCGCGCGATCGTCCAGCGCGTAGTTGATCTGCAGAAAATCGAACGCTTCGGCCTTCAGCGCAGCTTCCACCTCAGCGTAGGCCGACGGGGTGTAGTGCGTCAGACCGACGTAGCGAATGCGCCCTTCTTCTTTCCACTGACGCAGCGTCGGCAGATGGGTTTTCCAGTCCAGCAGGTTGTGGATCTGCATGAGGTCGATGCGCTGGGTCCGCAACAGCCGGAACGACGCTTCCATCTGGGCAATGCCTTCGTCGCGCCCTCGGGTCCAGACCTTGGTCGCCAGAAACGCTGGCGATGACGGCTGATGGATCGCCAGCAACTCGCCGGTGGTTTCCTCGGCGCGGCCGTACATGGGCGAACTGTCGATCACCGTGCCGCCGGCGTGGAACAGCTGGTCCACCACGGCGGGCAGCAGTTTGTACGCATCGCTGCCGGGCTCGACATCGAAACCGCGATAGGTGCCAAGGCCGATCATCGGCAACGCTTCGCCGCTGGATGGAATGTCTCGCGTGAGCATGTTCCGCTCTCCTGATTGAACGGGCGAAGGGCCAGGTTGTGGCGGTTCGGATGCTGTGGCGGGGACGCCTGCACTCGCATCACCGACCGCTGCGTCAAACACCAACGCCGCCGACGCACCTGCCGCCAGGGTAAGCAATCGCCTGCGGGTGAGCAGGTGTGGGTCGGTCACGGGCATGTCTCCGGGTCGGGCTGACGTGAGCGCACAGTGAATGGTCGACCCCACGCACGCGGCCTCGGTTCAAGTCCGCACGACCATCAGCGCAGATCGCAGGTTGGCGCTGTAACTCAATCATTCCTCCTGACGGCCCGGAATGACGCAGAGCGCCTCGGGATGCATTCCCACGCAGAGCGTGGGAACGATCGGACATCAGCGCCTGGAATGGCCTCTTCCCGGCTGAAGCCGGTCCCACTAAACAGCAGCGCGTGCATCCCATGGCATCGGCGGCGCACCGTAGGACCGGCTTTAGCCGGGAAGCTCTTGATCTGCGCAGCGCTTTTGGTCTTCACAGTCTGCCTCCGGGCATACGCTCTTGATCTCGGCAGATACTGCGACCATCTGCGCAGATCGCGGGAACGCTGGGCAGCCCCATGCGTCACAACTCCATCTTGAACACTGGAGGACACAAAATGAAAACCGTTATCACCCTGAACGAACTCGCCAACGCAGACCTGCGCCCCTACACCGAAATCTGGCTGACCTCACCGACCGCCGTCCGCGAACCCCATCACACCGATGACGAACTGTGCCTGTGGCGCGCCAACCAGGTGTTCTCCCACGACATGCTCAGCGAAGGTACCCATGGTCAGAACGTCATGCCGGTCTGGCTGGTGGTTGACGACATCGACGACTCCGAGCAGGTGCTCGAAGTCGAAACCCAAGTGCGTGAACGCCTGCTGACCGCAGGGCTTGAAGGGGAGTTTTATCCGGCGGAAGTGGGCGAGCGGACTGACGGGGTCAAGTGATCTAACCAAGTGCGGAAGCGACGCGTAAGGCCGGCAAGCACCCTGCCGGCCTTTGCGTATCGCCGCGAGCTACCGCGATTTATGGCTTCAGCGCGTCATACGCTTCCAGCGCGTGCATCGAATAGATGTACGCAGCGCCCGCGTTCAACGAGATCGCGGTAGCCAGGGCGGCGGCGACTTCTTCACGGGTCGCGCCCGCGGCGATGGCGGCTTGGGCATGGCTGGCCAGACACCCGTCACAGCGCGAGTGACTCAAAGCCTCACCCCGGCGGCGTGGCGCCCAGACGCTTCCACATCGGTTTGGTCAGGCGCTGGGTGTTCTTGTAGCCGGCCCACGGGTCAGCCTTCAGCTTGCGCAACCGCTGCTGCAGGTTGGCGATGGTCCACTGCGCCGAGGACTTCACCTCGGTCAGCTCGTCACGGCTGATCGGCACCGACACCGGCAACCCCGGCCGCGCCCTCGCCGAATAGGCCACGACCGTACTGGCGCCCCGGCTGTTACGCAGGTAATCGATGAAGATCTTGCCCACCCGGTTCTTCGGCCCGGACGTGGCGGTGAACCGGTCCGGCAGCTCCCGCGACATGAATTGCGCCAGCGCCTTGGCGAAGGCTTTGACCGACTCCCAATCCGCCCGGCGCGCCAGCGGCACGACGATGTGCATGCCCTTGCCGCCGCTGGTCTTGACGTACGCATCCAGGCCCAGCTCGTCGAGGGTCGACAATGTCAGTTGCGTGGCTTCGATCATGCTGCGCCAGGGCAACTGGTCGTCCGGGTCGAGATCCAGGACGAAGTGGTCCGGCAGCTCGATCTGATCGTAGGTCGCGCCCCAGGTGTGCAGTTCGATGGTGCCCATCTGCGCCGCACCGACCAGTGCCTTGACGCTGTCGATCTCCATCAAACGCGCGTGGCCGGGGTCGAGCTTGGGGTCCAGCTGCTTGATATTGGGGATCGCGATGCGCTCGGAATGTTTCTGGAAAAACTGCTCGCCCGCCACGCCTTCGGGGCAGCGCAACAGCGCCACGGGCCGATGGTCGAGGTGCGGCAAAATCCAGTCCGCCACCGATTCGTAATACTGCGCCAGCTCGATCTTGTGCAGACCGCTTTCGGCGTCGATCACCCGTTCGGGATGGCTGACCATCACGCCGGCCACGTCGATGCGGTCCTTGCCTGCACGCTTGCTGGCCGGCTTTGGCTTCTCGGCTGAAGGATCGGCGCTGGTCGCGGATTTCTTGCTCGGCGCTTTGGCTTTGGCGGCGCTGGGTTTGAACGGTGCCTTGATGTCTCTCGGCGTCCTGGGGTATTCGTGGACCACTTCACTGGCCGGCTTGTCGCTGCGTAATGAGACAAACGCCGAGTGACGAATGATGCCGTCACGGGTCCATTCGCCAAACTCGACCTCCGCCACCAAGGTCGGCTTTATCCAGTGCACACCCCGGCCCTGGGCGCTGGTAACTTTCTTCGCCAGCGGTGAGGAGTCCTGTTCCAGCGGCTTCATCTGCTCAAGCAAGTCGCTGAGCATCTGCTGATTGAACCCCGTGCCGACCCGACCGGCATACACCAGACCCGCGCCCTCCTCGTTCACCGCCAGCAGCAGCGCGCCAAAACCATTGCGCGCGCCCTGAGGTTTGGTGAAGCCGACGACGACGAACTCCTGGCGCAGCTTGCATTTGAGCTTGATCCAGTCGGCATTGCGTTTGGACTGGTACACGCTGCCGGCCCGCTTGCCGATGACGCCTTCGAGGGACATCAGGCTCGCGCTTTCAATGATGTCGCGATGGCCGGCAGAGAAGGCTTCGGAGAACCGCAGCAGGCCCTTTTTCTGTCGCCCCAGCACTTTCTTCAGCGCCGCGCGACGGTCTTCGACCGGCGTCTCCCGCAGGTCTTCACCGTTCAGGAACGGCACGTCAAACAGGTAATAAATGATGTCCATGCTGCGGTCGATGTCGAACGCATTCTGCAGCGCCTGAAAGTCCGGAAGCCCGGCGTCGTTGAGCACCACCACCTCGCCGTCCAGCCAAGTGTTGTCCAGTTTCAAATCGCCAACGGCTTTGGCCTGCAGCGGCAATCGATCGGTCCAGTCATTGCCGTTGCGGGTAAAGAACTTCACCTCGCCATCGATGATGCGGGTCAGAATCCGATAGCCGTCGTACTTGATTTCGTAAAACCACTTGCCCTCGGGCGGGGTGTCCGTGAGCGTCGCCAACTGCGGCGAGAGCTTGGCCGGCACGCCGCTCTTTTGGGGCGAAGGCGTTTTGGCTTTTTTTTGCACTGGCTTTTTTGCGGGCGTCTTCGCGGCAGAGGTGTCGGCAGCGGGTTCAGATGCCGCCGATTTACGTTTGGCATTCTTGGCCGGCTTGCGTCCTTCGCCCACCGTTGCGCCACTGACCACGCTTTCCGGCTTTTCGACGACGATGTCGTATTCCTCGCCCGGGCGGACGGCGTCATCCTTTTCCTTGATCAACAGCCACTGCTCCTTGTCGCTGTTGCCCGGCAAGCGGGTCCGCACCAGCGCCCAGTCGCCGGTGAGCTTTTCGCCGATCAGGGTGAATTTGAGCTTGCCGGCCTTGTAGGTTTCCTGAGGGTCGCCGTGGGGCTGCCAAATGCCGCGGTCCCAGACGATCACGTCGCCTGCGCCGTATTCGCCCTCGGGAATGCTGCCCTCAAACGTGCCGTAGCCCAGCGGGTGGTCTTCGACGTGCACCGCCAGGCGTTTGTTCTTCGGGTCCAGGCTCGGCCCTTTCGGCACCGCCCAGCTTTTAAGTGTGCCATCCAGTTCAAGGCGAAAATCGTAATGCAGGTTGCGCGCGTCGTGCTTGTGAATGACGAAACTCAGCGCTTTGCCTTTCTTGCTTCGCGTCTTGCCCTCGCTTTCGGCCGGCTCGGACGTGACATCGAAGTTGCGCTTGCGGGTGTATTCACTCACAGGTTTTGTCATGACGATGAACCTCTGCGCATTGGAACGGTGCATCTTTTAACGCTACTACAGGACACGCGTTCAAGAGGCCTTGGTGGTCTTCTTTCGGGGCGGAGCACGGCGCTTCGCCGGCGCATCGTCCTTGGACTCGGCTTTGCTTTTGCTCGCCGGTTTGGCTTTGGCAGGCGCCGCCCTCGCTGCAGTGCCGCGACCGCCCAGGCTGCGCTTGAGCAGCTCGGTCAGATCGATGACATCAGCCGACTTACGCTCAGTGTCGCCGGCATCGGTCTCGACGTTCTCGATCTTGCCTTCGCGGGCCTTGGTTTCCACCAGCGACATGATCTGGTCCTGAAAGGTGTCGCGGTATTCTTCGGCGTCCGGCGTCCACTCGGTGCTCATGTCCTTGATCAGCCGCTTGGCCATGTCCAGCTCGCTCTTGCTGAGCTTGACGTCAGTGGCTTCCTTGGGCAGCTCGAGGCTGTCGAGCCCGCGCACTTCCGAGGGCCAACGCAGCAGCACGAGCACGATCGCCGACTCCAGCGGCATCACCGCCGCCAGGTGCTGGCTGGTACGAATCACCACATGGGCCAGCGCCACCTTGCCGGTGTCGACCAGCGCTTGGCGCAACAACGCGTAGACCTTTTCGCCGCGCTTGTCGGGGGCGAGAAAGTACGGGGTGTCGATGTGCTGCAGCGGTATCTGGTCGCTGTCGACGAAACCGAAGATGTCGATGGTCTGGGTTGATTTGGGGTGCGCCGAGCGAATTTCGTCCTCGCTGATGACGACGTAACGCCCTTTCTCGTACTGCACGCCCTTGACGATGTTTTCCTTATTGATCTCCTTGCCGGAGACCTTGTTGATGCGCTTGTAACCGACCGGGTCCATGCTGCGCTTGTCCAGCCAGTCGAAGTCGACACCCTGGCGGGACGTCGCCGACACCAGCGCCACAGGAATATGCACCAGTCCAAAACTGATCGCGCCTTTCCAGATTGCCCGAGGCATATTTTTTTATTTCCGATGGGGTGTGAGGGGGGTATGTGTAAGCAGTGACCGAAGCGCACGTGGAAAAGTTTCGGCCGAGCGACCGGAGCGTCGCTATCGTCGTGGGCTGCACGGCTTTGGTGCGGGTAAGACGTCACTCCATAACGTGCGCCGACCAACGCTGCGCCATTCCACTGCCACCCCTTCTTAACGCAACGAAAAAGCGTTAACCTCGCGCCATTCTTTTTTGCACGCCGTACCAGAATCGTTCTGCCGAGCCTGCAACCTCTCCAGGTATTCCCATGACGTCCATTTCACCCGCGACCCACGGCGCCACCATGACCAAGGGCCTGGCGATGCTGTTCGCGTTCTGCTGCGGCGCGATCGTTGCCAACCTGTATTACGCCCAGCCCATCATTGGCTTGATCGCACCGGACATCGGCCTGTCCGGCACACTCGCCAGCTTCATCGTGTCGCTGACCCAGATCGGCTACGCCCTCGGCCTGTTCTTCCTCGTGCCGCTGGGCGACTTGCTGGAAAACCGTCGCCTGATGATCGTCACCTCCGGCGTCGCCATGCTCAGTCTGCTCAGCGCGGCCTTCGCGCAGACGCCCAACCTGTTCCTGATCGCTTCGTTGCTGGTGGGTTTCAGCTCGGTGGCGGTGCAGATTCTGGTGCCGCTGGCCGCCAACCTCGCCCCGGAAGAAACACGCGGGCGCGTGGTCGGCAGCATCATGGGCGGCCTGCTGCTGGGGATTCTGCTGGCAAGGCCCGCTGCCAGCCTGATCGCCGACCATTTCGGCTGGCGCGCGGTGTTCGGCACGGCCGCCGTGGTGATGCTGCTGATCAGCGTGGTGCTGGCGACCACCATTCCGAAACATCAGCCTGCCCACAGCGCCACCTATGGCCAGTTGCTTAAATCGTTATGGACACTGCTGCGCAAACAGCCGGTTTTGCGCCAGCGCGCCTTCTATCAGGCCTGCATGTTCGCCACCTTCAGCCTGTTCTGGACCGCCGTGCCGCTGGAACTGGCGCGCAATCACGGCTTGTCGCAAAGCCAGATCGCCCTCTTCGCCCTGGTCGGGGCCATCGGCGCCATCGCCGCGCCTATCGCCGGCCGCCTGGCCGATGCCGGCCACACCCGCGTCGCCAGCCTGTGCGCCATGCTGTTCGCCGCACTGAGCTTTCTGCCCAGCCTGATCGAACCGGCATACGCCGTGATCGGCATGGCAGTCACCGGGGTCATCCTCGATTTCTGCGTGCAGATGAACATGGTCCTCGGCCAGCGCGCGGTATACGCCCTCGACGCCAAAAGCCGCAGCCGGCTCAACGCGCTGTACATGACCAGCATCTTCATCGGCGGCGCGATTGGTTCGGTGGTCGCCAGTGCGCTGTATGACCATGGTGGCTGGGTGTGGATTGTGATCGTGGGGAGTGTATTTCCGGTGTTGGCGTTATTAGGGTTTTTGAAGAACTCACGGCCATGAAGAATGGAACACAGCACCTCACGAATGCTGAGGCCATCGGGGTGAGGCGCTGATTGCCGCTCAAGAAAAAACCGCCGATATCGGCGGTTTTCTTTTGAGGAGTCAGCCCCTGAACCCAGCCATCGGGCCGGCGGGTTCAAGGTCTTTTCCAATTTCGATTGCTACGCGCAGAAAATGCAGCTGATCTTGAGCATACTCCGCAGCACGCTTGTGCGCTTCGGCACTGAATTCCGTCATTTCCCGAATCTTGGCCTTGCGTTTTTTGATGTTCATGAGCATCTCCCTGCTGTGGTCTTGGGGGACATCCTGGAAACGATCGGCTGAAATAACAAGGCATCCAGCCGTGTCGAACTCGAACCCCAGTGCCTGATAGTAGTTCACCACGCCTGGCTCGGGGCGTTCGATCTGGATGACTTTGCATCTCAGCAACTGCGCGTAAACCTTCACCGCCATCAACATCAATGGGGCAACCGACCCTTTCAGGGGATGAGTCTCGAAAACCGCCGACGTCGGCGGTTTTCTATTGAAGCGTCAGCATCTGATCCCAGCCATGGGGCCGACTGGCTCAAGGTCTCTATCAACTTCGAGCGCTCCGCGCAGAAAGTGCATTTGCAAGGGGATTATTTCAGCCGCTCACTTGCGCGCTTCGGCACGGAATTCAGCAATAGCCTGAAGTTTTTCTCTGCGTTTCCTTGTTTTCATAAGCACCTCCTTGCTCTCACGGGCGTATGCAGTGATTCGTAGACGTCAGGGCTTGCAACAGCGCTGGCCTCTTCAACGTCGACTTAGTTTTGCAGCTGACCTTCCAGCCAGTGCTTCAAGTCCGCCACTTCAGCCGTTGTAATCGTATGCCCCGCCCCGGCGTAGGCATGAAACTCCGGAACGATCAGCAGGTTCTCCAGCACCGCCTTGGCATCGGTTGCGCCCGAGTAAGGCACGCGGGTGTCGGCCGAGCCGTGGCCGATGAACACTTTCAGCGATTTCAGGCGCTCATCGGGCTTCAGGCGTGAATGGAGGGACGCGAGAATCTTGCCGCTCAGCGGTGCGATGCCGTGTACCAGTTCCGGGTATTGCAGGCCGATCTGGTAGCTCATCATCGCGCCCTGGCTGAAGCCGACCAGGATCACTTTGTCGGGCTGAGTCTGGTATTTCTGGGTGGCCTGCTGGATGAAGGTCCGCAGCAGGTCGGTGCTTTTGTCGACGTCGCTGGTCACGCCTTCATATTCAGCCTGATCGGTGTCCTGGGTGAACCACTTGTAGCCGCCGCCGTCGACTTCCTGCGGCGCACGCACGGAGAGGTAGGTGTAAACCGGGGAAAGATCGTTTTTGATGTCGAGCAGGTCGCGCTCGTCGCTGCCATAGCCGTGCAGGAAAATGATCAGCGGTTTGTCTTTGGATTCAGCGGGCGCCGCCGCCAGGTACGGCAGCGCGAGATCCGTGAGCAGCGCGGGTTCTGCGTGGGCCATGCCGGTAAACACACACAGCAGCGCGGCGAAAAACTTCATCATGAGCGTGAGCCTTTTGCGAAAAACGTCGGGCTCATCATACGCAGCATGTCGCGAATGTCAGCCCGTCAATGATCGCGCAAAGCTGTCAGGTGGCTGTACGGAGTATGAATTTCTCAGGCGCAGGGTTCAGGAGTCCAGCGCCTCCAACCCCAGATGCTCACGCAGGGTCGAGCCTTCATACGCTGTGCGAAACAGCCCTTTGCGTTGCAGGTGTGGAATGACGCTTTCGACAAACTCGCTGAACGAGCCCGGCAGATATGCCGGGGAAATGACGAACCCGTCGCAGCCGCCCAGGGTGAACATCTCCGTCAGTTGATCGGCAATCTGTGCCCCCGTGCCGACCAGTTGCGGCACCCGTACGCTGCTGGCGAAAATCCGACCCAGTTCCTCCAGCGTCGTGTCCGGCCCCTGCATCAGCAGCTTCTCCGCCGCAGCAGGCGGTATAGACGGCGAGCGTGCGATCTCTGCCAGCGTCGCCGACAGTGGAAACGGAGAGAGATCGACGTTCAGCTGCGATGCCAGGGTGACCAAACCCAGTTCCGGGCGCGCCAATGCGTTGTGCTTGTCGCGCTTGGCCCGCGCCTCGGCTTCGCTGCCACCAATAAACGGCATCACCGCCGTCAGCACCTTGCAGCTGTCGGCGTGGCGGCCTTGCTCGACGACCTGCTCGCGCACGTCCTGGCGAAACGCGTGCATGGCCTTGAGGTGCGGGTGAATGGTGAAAATCGCCTCGGCCCAGCGCGCGCCGAAACGCCGTCCACGCCCCGAGGAGCCGGCCTGAATCAACACCGGCCGGCCTTGCGGGGTCCGTGGAATGTTCAGCGGCCCTTCAACCTTGAACCACTCGCCGTGGTGCTGCACCGAGGTGATTTTCGACGGATCGGCCAGCACGCCGCTTTCCCGGTCCAGCTTCAGCGCATCCGGCCCCCAGCTGCGCCACAACTTCATCGTCACTTCGACGAACTCGTCAGCGCGGTCGTAGCGCAGGTCGTGCTCAAGGTGCTTGTCCTTGCCGAACAGGCGCCCTTCGCTGTCGTTCATCGACGTGACGATGTTCCAGGCAGCGCGGCCTTTGGACAGATGATCCAGCGTGGCGAACTCCCGAGCGATGTGCGCCGGCTCGTAATAGGTCGTCGAGCGGGTAGCGCCCAGGCCGAGCTTGCTCGTTTGCCCGACCAGGTAGGACAGAATCGGCAGCGGGTCCAGACGCGTCGCATCCTGCGCGCCATACCGCAGGGCCACGTCCCGCGAGCCGCCCATCTGGTCACCCACCGCCAGCCGGTCGGCGAAGAACAGAAAATCGAACAGGCCCTCCTCCACCACCCGCGCCGTGCGGGCGTAATACTCGGGATCCAGGTAATGACCGACCGTTTCGGGATGGCGCCAGACCGCATGACTGTGAATAACCGGCCCGGTCAGCAGGAACGCCGACAGGTGAATGTGACGACTCATGATCGCGCTCCTGACTTATTGGGCGTGCGGGGTCCAGACAGCGATGTCGGACACCTTCAGCGCTTTGGGGATCATCCCGGCTTCAAAATAGAAGTCGGCGATGCGCTGCTGTTCGGCCAGCTCATCCACCTTGACCGGCACGATGTCGTAGCTGCGTCGGCTGTTGGCCAGCTCGACGGTCTCAGGCGGGATGTTGCCCCACAGCGGCGCCAGATTCGCCGCGGCTTCCTTGGGATGACCTTTCACCCACTGCCCGGCCTGATGGAGGGTGTCGAACACCACTTGCAGCACCTCGGGATGGGCCTTGGCGAAACTCGTGTTGGCCACGTAAAAACGGTTGTAGTTGGCAATGCCGCCGGAGCCGTCGGTCAGCACGCGAACATGATGCTCGCGTTGCTGGGTCGCCAGGAAAGGGTCCCAGATCGCCCAGGCGTCGACGTTACCGCTGGCAAACGCGGCGACACCATCGGGCGCCTCCAGGTAGATCGGCTTGATGTCCTTGAGGGTCAGCCCGGCGCTCTTCAGGGCCGAAATCAACAGAAAATGACTGCCCGAGCCCTTCGACACCGCGACGGTTTTGCCCTTGAGGTCGGCAACGCTGCGAATCGGTGAGCTGTCCGGGACGATGATGGCCTGCGCTGTCGGGGAAGGATTCTCACGGGCGTAGTAGGTCAGCGGCGCATTCGCCGCTTGCGTGAACAAGGCAAACGCATCGGCGACGTCGGCATGCAGGTCCACACTGCCGGCGTTCATTGCACTCAAGAGCCCGCTGCTGAACTCATGCCAGTTGACGGTGAAGCCCAGCGGCTTGAGCCGTTCCTCCAACTGGCCGTCGTTCTTGAGCAGAATCCACAGCGTGGACGAGCGCTGATAGCCGATGTTGATGACCTGCTCGGCCTGAGCGGTGAGGGTCGCCAGCATTAATGCGGCGGCCACGATGATCTTTCGCAGGGACATGAGGATCCTTGAACGGGCACAGGAGGGGCGCTCAGCGCAAAAACGAATGAGCACATCGAAACAGCTTCACTTTCATTATAAAAAAGGACGTGGGTTATGAAAGAAACTTATAGATCTATGCATATGCCCGAAGCGCAACGGAACGGCTGAATACCCGCTGCGGTCTAGGGATAAGCACATCAGTCCGTCGCCGAACCAAGGAGCACCCGTGAACATTTTTGAAGCCCTGAGAGAAAGTCATGACCGGCAACGCGGCTATGCCGATGCCTTGATCCAAACCCATGGCGACAGCGAGGAGCGTGTCGAGGTCTACAAACAGCTGAAAGCTGAACTGCAGGCCCACGAAACCGCCGAAGAGCGCTTCTTCTATATCCCGTTGATGCAGTTCGACAACGGCGTCGACCTCAGCCGCCATGCCATTTCCGAGCACCATGAAATGGACGAGATGATGGAAGAGCTCGACGAAACCGAGATGTCCAGCCCGTCCTGGATGGCCACGGCCAAGAAGCTGTCGGAGAAGGTCCATCACCACCTGAAGGAAGAAGAGCAGAAGTTCTTCCAGTCGGCGGGCAAACTGCTGGACGACAAGCAGAAGCAATCGCTGGCCCGTGAGTATCACAAGGAGTATGAGGAGCAACTGGCTAAGGCTTAAGCCGCTCTGAATGCTCAAAGCCCCGAATGTTCGGGGCTTTTTTTTGGTCGTTTTTCGCTGTCGCATTTTGTTGGCGATGCCGTCTTTCGGGTGAAGAGCGGTTGGGTGCGGGTCTGGTGGAGTGCGCAAGAAGTTGCGCACTTGATTGCGTGCTTTAGAGGCCCTACAGCTCTAGAAGCCACGTCGTTTGTGGACTGCAGGCGAGTGCGCAAGACGTTGCACAGCCGTGCGCAACTTCTTGCGCAGGCTTTATGGGTTCTCTGGTTCGGCGTTCGCTAAAACCTTCCGCATTCCTCCTTAACTCATTGATTTTTATCGACTAAATCATAGCTGGCACAGCCCTTGATATCTCCGTGCCCCCCGGATTGGCATTCAGGCCTTTTCGGATGGTTTCTTGAGCACGGAGAGCATCGTTGGCAAACCCCGCAGTTACGTCCGGCAGTGACGCAAAAAACGAGCCTCAGGTGGCGATCGTTCCGCTTGATCTGATTCAGCTTGAGGACGTCGGGGCGGGTGCGGCCAATGTCGATGCCTGGCTGCAGGACATCAGCGACGGGGTCGTTTCGCTTGAGCGGATCAAGAACGCTGCGGGATTTTTGCCCGTGGTGGGCAACATCATGGCGCTGGTTGATGCGCTGAATGACATCGTTCGGCTGGCGACGAGCGAGAAGCGCGACCCGCTGGATTGGGTGAGTTTGGGCATCAATCTGATTGGTGTGCTGCCAACGCCGCCCACCATGGCGGCAGCGCGGATGAGCCTGCGGCCGACGCTGTTTCTGGTGCGCCAGGAGATGCGTCAGGCGGGCAAGATGGTGCTGGGTGATTCGCTGATCGAGGTGGTGATCGGGCACCTCAATGCGGACATCGTCGGGACCCTTGATGATTTTGTGACCCAGGCGCAGGGGAAGCTCGCTGGAATTCTCGATGACGCGGGGAAGATCGGCGAAGGCGTGCTGAACGAGATCGCCAAGGGTCTGGAGAGCGTGGTCAACGGCGATCTCGATGCCGAGGGCAATCTGCTTGAGGCGGTGCAACTGATCAGCGATGGGCGCAAGCAGTGGGACTACGATCCCAAAGGCGCGATTTCCAACATCTTCATCGCGGTTGCCGATGTTTACATCGCCGCCGGCCAAAAAATCGTCAACGGCACCGTCGAACATCTTGTGCCTGAAGCGCTGAAAGACCCGATCCGCAGGCAGGCTGAGTCGTTGCGTGCCATGGGGTCAGAGCTTCGGGTCCAGATTAATGGTCTAGCGGATCCAGGGGTTCAGAACTCGATTGGGGCGTTGCTGCAGACGTTGGCTGGGGCAGTCGTCAGTTGGCGTTCGCGCAATGGGCATGGGCAAGCCTTCAACATCAAGCCGGGGGTTGTTAATCAGGCCAGGCGCCAGGGCGGCGAAGGGAAGCTGGAGACGGTTGGATTCGAGAAGCCTGCGAAAGCCCGGCCTAACAAGCGGAAGAACTGTACGTGTCCGTGCCCTTGTGAATGTGCCTGTGGGTCGACGGCGAGGAGCATCAGTTTTGCGATGGGTTCGGAGTCGGTAAGCCATACCGATTTCAGCCTGCCGGGGCCTTTTCCCATTGAGTGGACGCGGACTTATTGTTCGAGTCTGGATGCTTACGATCAGGACGTCATTGGCGCACGCTGGATCACGCCGTTTACTACACGCTTCGATCTCGTCGGCGACGGTTTAGTGTTTCATGACTTCGACGGACGCAGCCATGAGTTCCCCCTTCCCAAGGTCAAGCTGTTTCACTTCAACGCCATTGAAAATCTGACCGTCATTCGCCTCAGCAAGGATCGGTTGGTGCTGATGCGGGGCCTGGAGCACAGGGAAACCTATGTCCGGCGGGGTGATCGTTTCGTTCTGATCAATAAGGTTTTGCCGAATGGCGCCGGGGTGATGCTGCATTACGAGCATCGTCACGGTGGGGGGTTGGTGCTCTCCGAGCTGGTCACTTATCGGGAGAAGGACGCCCGTAAAGTCCACTTGCGCCTTGGCACTTTGATTGACGATCAGGGGCGGTTGACGGGGCTCTGGGAAATACGTGATGGCGACGTTAAACGCCAACTGTGCGCGTATCAGTACGACGATTTCGGTGACCTTGTTCTGGCCCAGGACGAGAACGGTTCGGCCTGGCGCTACCAGTATCAAAGCCACCTGATCACGCGCTACACCGACCGCACTAATCGCGGTCTGAACCTGCAATGGCAGGGATCTGGCCCCGATGCCAAAGCCATTCGCGAATGGGCCGACGACGGCAGTTTCGATACTCGGTTGGCGTGGGATGAAAACATCCGTCTGACCTATGTCACCGATGCGCTCAGTAACGAAACCCGGCATTACTACGACAGCCTCGGTTACACCTATCGCATTTGCCACGCGGACGGGCGTTCCGAATGGTTCTTCCGTGACGCCGCGAAGAACATCATCCGCCACGTTCATACCGACGGCAGTACCGACCGCTATCGCTACGACAAACTCAGCAACCTGACCGAGCACACCCGCGCTGATCACAGCGTGATGAATTACGCCTACGACGAAAAAAGCCATCTGATCAAGATCAGCGATGGCGAAGGCGGGTTGTGGAAACGGGACTATGACCATCGCGGGAATCTGGTTGAAGCGACCGATCCGCTAGAGAACGTTACCGAATACGCCTACAACACGTTTGGCCTTCCTACGGCGATCAAGGACGCCAACGGCAACAAGAAGGCGTTGGCCTACAACGACGCCGGACAACTCGTCAAATACACCGACTGCTCGGGCAAGGTCAGCGCTTGGGAATACGACGAACGCGGCCAGATGACCCGCTTTACCGACCCGGCAGGGCATAGCACCACGTACGAATACAAATTAGGTCAGTTGGCCCTGATCAAGCACCCTGACAAGACCGAAGAGCGCTTTAGCCGGGACGGCGAAGGTCGTTTGCTGGCTCATTCGGACGGCCTGGAACGCTGCACCACCTGGCGCTACACCACTGCGGGATTTATCGCCGAACGCGTCGACGCCGCCGAACAAACCTTGCGCTATCGCTGGGACAAGCTTGGCCGCCTCGTCGCGCTGGAAAACGAAAACGAACGCCGCGCCCACTTTCACTACGACCCGGTCGGGAGACTGCTTGAAGAGCGCGGCTTCGATGGGCGCAGCACTCGTTACCAGTACGACCCGGAAACCGGGCGCCTGGCTGAAACGGTTAACGGCCAACGCACCATCGCACTGACCTTCGACCCGATGGGCCGCCTGACCGAACGCCGGGCAATCCTCGGCGACAAGTCGCAAAGCGAAACCTTTGCCTACGATGGCAACGGAAACTTGGTCATGGCGACCAACCCCGCCAGCAAGCTGCAATGGTTTCACGATCCAGCGGGCAACCTGCTGCGCGAGCACCAGCATTACTCGAACCTGGATAAACCACTGGTTGCCGTGTGGCAGCATGAGTACGACGCGCTCAACAACCGCATTGCCAGCATTCGCCCGGACGGCCATCGCGTCAGCTGGCTGACCTACGGCAGCGGTCATCTGCTCGGTCTGAAGCTCGACGAGCATGAACTCCTCAGTTACGAACGCGATGATCTGCATCGCGAAGTTGCCCGCCATCAGGGCAATAACCTGCTGCAAACCCAGGCATGGGACCCGGCGGGACGCTTGCAGGAACAATTGTTAGGGCGCAGCGACGATAAATCCGTCCTGATCAAACGTGCTTACCGATACGACGCAGCTGGCCAACTCACCGACATCAATGACAGCCGTCGCGGTCCCCTCTCGTACCGCTACGACCCGGTCAGTCGCCTGCTAAGCGCTACCAGCCGCTTGGGCGTGGAAACCTTCGCCTTCGACCCTGCGAGCAACTTGCTCAACGACAGCGCCGCACCCGCGCGCCGTCCACTCGACCCCGAACCTGTTCGCCATAAACTCGTGGACAACCTGCTGCGCGACTACGCCGGCAACCACTACGAATACGACGAACGCGGTAACCAGACCGAGCGCTGGACCAACGGCCTGCGCAGCGAACTGCACTGGGACCTCTTCGATCGCCTCGTACACTTCCGCGATCCGCGTCTGACTGTCGACTTCGGCTACGACCCATTGGGACGTCGCCTCTACAAACTTTCAAAAGCCCATTACCGACCGCGCCCAGAAGCCGGCACAGGCTGGAACGAAAACGAACACGCCCGCAAAGAGCGCGAGCTCGGCTGCGGCTTCACACTGTACGGCTGGGACGGCGACAACCTCGCCTGGGAAAGCAGCCCGCCGCCATACGCCGGCGCACTCGGCCGCACGGTCCATTACATCCACGAGCCCGCCACCTTCGTGCCGGTGGCTCAAGCCATCCGCCACGAAACCATCCGCCTTGTAAGCCAGCCAACTTACACCGGGCGCTACAACTTCAAAGAAGACCCGATCTGGACCTACAAACCCACAGCGCTGCCTATCGACGTCCTCGCCTGGTACCAATGCGACCACCTCGGCACGCCCCAGGAAATGACCGACCAGAACGGCAACACCGCGTGGAGCGCTCAGTACAAAGCGTGGGGCGAGGCGCAAGAACAGCGCTCAGAGTTCGCCCAGCAAGTCGGCCTGACCAACCCCATCCGTTTCCAGGGCCAATACCACGACCACGAAACCGGCCTGCACTACAACCGGCATCGGTACTATGATCCGAGGGTCGGGCGGTTTATTAGCAAGGATCCGATTGGTTATGAGGGTGGCATTAATGTTTATCAATACGCGCCGAATCCCTCAGGCTGGACAGATCCGTTGGGGTTGGCTGCCCATCGTGGTCGGATCCAGGCTCAAGGTGCGAAACTCGAGGAGTCGGTCGCCTGGAACCAGGACAAGCCCCTGACCGTGAATGAGGCCAAGCAAAAGCTATGTGAGCTTAAGGGTAAACTTAATAAGAGAGATCTCGCCGCTCGTGAGGACGCTTTCAAAAAGGCAACTAAGTACATTGATAATGCGGCCAAAGGTGGTGGAGCAAATTCCTATATCAACCGTACGTTTATGGTGAAGGACACCAAACATGAGCGGGTCGACATTGAGGTTATAACCGGTAAGGCTTTCGTGGAGTAAACATATGTTCAATAGCTACCTAGATAACGCGCAATCCTACATTGGCCTGGAACGGCATTTATATGAGTTATTTTATTCGGAGGCGCAGGATCACGGACTGGACGCTGGCAAATTTAAAGTGCCGTACTGCAATACGAAATTTTCGGATGGGACGCCGTGTCAAGACGGCAACCCAATATTCTCTACAAAAAATGAAAGCAATGGTCAAATTCTAAGAATAGTGCTTGATGAGGATATCGATACGTTGGTGTCGTATCATGACAAAGAAATGAACCGTGAACTCGTCCTAGTAGGAAAAGTGGCTTTACTTGATGAAATAAAAAAAGAAATGTGTAAATGGATTAGATCTCAATAACCAAACTTGCATATAGACGTCGCAGTGATGGAACGGAACTGATCTGGAGAGTTAAAGGGAACTCCCCCTTTGACTCCCAGAGGAATTTAGTATGCAGATGTAGCTGATCATGGGCGATAGTGCATGAAAGATTTTATCCTTGATAGCGAATCATCAAACCTACGCCGATGTCTACGGAGATCGAATAACCAAACACAAAGCAACACAGATATAAAACATCAACTTCAAACCGCCCAAGTATAACATAGTCAGACAGATAAACTATTTAACCAGCAGCCACTCAATAGATCGCATGTAGATATTATGGTTATACACCGGATTTTGATTAGCGTTAATAACAGTTATTCCGTGTCTGGTTTGTCTGAGAGGAATATCAGAAAGCAACATGAAAACCTATAGAATTCTATGCTACACGTCAGAATTCAGTGAATTCAAACATCATGCTAATGACCCCATAGCGGAGCTGTCTGCAAATGAGCAAGATCAATTTGCCTTAATTATGGCCGTCAGTTTGGATGGTGGGATTGGATTTAACAGAACGCCTTACGGTGACGCAGCGATCGACGCCCTCGTCTCAAAATGCTTTTGGGTTGAGCACCACAAGATGACCATCAAGCCACCTGTTCATAAGCGTTCAGGACACATGCCTTGCCTAATGTTCAGAGCTAAGAATGACGGTTTTAAGAAACTGCTTGAGGACCATGAAAAGTACGACAGGAATCTTAGAAAACATCAGGTCCTCATCAGGCACAGACATGCCGAAAGTCCCAACCCCACTATACTCTCAAGTATTTTGCAGAGCACTCACCTCCGGATCCGGGGCAAGGAGCTATATGACGCCCTGCAAGACACTTGTCACTATGTGACGGTACCAGACGGAACCGGAGAGCACGGCAATGGCGCATTTATCGTATTCTCACGCAACCTTGACTTCTTCTTTAAAGAGTTTGATGCCGCGGTTGAAGGCTATGCGGAGATTGATTTTGTCGATAGCCCACGGAAATTAATTCATTGGTAGCAAAATAACATTCGATGGTTCGCATTTCGAGCGTTAGCGCTCAAATATGTGGGGATGGCCCTTTAACCAGATTGGTCCCTCTGGTGAGGCGTGCTTGCCGACGTGCGCAACAAGTTGCGCAGAGGTGTGCAACTTATTGCGCATATGAGGACTAAAAGGGACGGACCCCTTTAATACTTTTAACCTAAGGTTAAACGGCTTAACCATCGACATCCAAAAATTTTATATGCAAGGCAAACATGATTACATCGGCTGAAGAATTTGTAACCCTACGCGCTAGCCGTCTCAAGGCTGAATACGACAGGTCTGCCATGGAGGAAGCGCCTCTTGCTGTATGGCGTGAAGTGATCAAGAGATATCCCGATTACGTGCAATGGGTAATACACAACAAAACAATTCCACTTGTGATCCTGGAAGAGTTATGCGAGTCCCATCCTGAAAGCAGGTATTTCATAGCAAGTAAGCGAAAACTGTCGCTGGAGTTGTTCGCGTTCCTTTCGCAAGATCCTGATCCTATGGTGAGAAGTGGAATAGCTCTGAACAAAAAGATTCCTTTAAAAGTCCTTGTAAACCTGTTAAGTGATGAGAATGAAGATGTGGCTGACGCTGCCAGGAGGCAATACGAAACCAGGAAATCAGTCTGACAGCGACAGTCCTTTTAGACTGATGCAATCAACCATTCCACACTAACTGACCATTGCCCCGCTCCAAACGCAAAAAGCCCCGAATCATCGGGGCTTTTCCATCACGCCGGTTAGTTGATCACCAGAATCAAGGATCAACCTGCGCCATCAACTCCGCCACTGGCTCCGCCCGCTTCGCATACCGCTGCGCCACCACCGCACACACCATCAGTTGAATCTGGTGAAACAACATCAGCGGCAAGATCAACAGCCCAATCGTGCTCCCCGCAAACAGTACTTGCGCCATCGGCACGCCGGTCGCCAGGCTTTTCTTCGAGCCGCAGAACAGGATGGTGATGCGGTCTTCCTGATTGAAGCCGAACAGCTTGGACAGCAAGGTCGCAGCCACAAGCACCAGTGTCAGCAGCAGGCAGCACACCAAGACCAGCCCGGCCAAGTCCCAGATTGGCGTCTTCTGCCAGATGCCTTCGTTGACCGCCTCGCTGAACGCGCCGTAGACCACCAGAAGGATCGAGCCCTGATCGACGAATTTCAGCCAGTTCTTGTTGCGTCCGACCCAGGCGCCGATCCAGCGCCGCATGATCTGGCCGGCAATGAACGGCAGCAGCAACTGCACGCTGATCTTGACGATCGCATCGAGGGTCGAGCCCCCTTCGCCGTGGACGTTCAGCAACAGCGTGACCAGCAGCGGGGTCAGGAATATCCCGAACAGGCTGGAGGCCGCCGCGCTGCAGATCGCCGCCGGGATATTGCCGCGCGCCAGAGAGGTGAAGGCGATCGCCGACTGCACCGTCGCAGGCAGCGCGCACAGGTACAGAATGCCCATGTACAGGTCTTTGCCGATCAGGGGCGACAGCACGGGTTTGAGTACAAGGCCGAGCAAGGGGAACAGGACGAATGTCAGCCCGAACACCAGCAAGTGCAGGCGCCAGTGCCCCGCGCCGGCGATGATTGATTCGCGGGACAGTTTGGCGCCGTGAAGAAAGAACAACAGCGCGATGGCGATGTTGGTCAGCCAGCCAAAACCGACGGCCACCTGCCCGGTGGCCGGCAGGAAGCTGGCGATGATCACCACAGTGATCAGCATGAGGGTGAAATTGTCAGGGAGAAAACGGGGGCGGGTCATCTGCGTCATCCGAAGGTGCCAGGAACATGCCCGTCACTTTAGCGCGCAATGTACCTGCCGACTAACGCCAATATGTCGATCAATAGCGGCTAACGGACACTCCGGACGGTCTGGACCTACCGATGACCCATTCCCGGCTAAAGCCGGTCCCACTAGAAGCAGCGCGAGCCGCTTGCGAGACATTGCGTCGACAAGCGGACCAACCACACCCCGGGTAATGTCAGGCCAGACCGCCCTGAATCACGCGCATCACGGTCACTCGACGCTGACCGGGATTGTCTGCAATGAGCCGGGACAACGCGGCCTGCCACTTCACGATATCTTTCTCTTTCGAGAGCATCATCAGTTGTTCCCAACCCATCGGTCCACGGGGGCCAGCCTGCGCAGCGGCTTTCTCGGGACTGTCTTCGCGTTTCAAAAGGTTTGCTGCAATTTCCGAGAGAGTACTCATGGCCGGCTCCGGGCATGCGCGTCGTAGGGCATGCCGATTCAAAACTAAAGGTAATTTCAGGAGTGCCTTCGCGCCAATTTTCTGTGATCGAGGCCGCCTGTAACAGGGCTGTAGCAAAGTTCAGACCAACAGAAGCATGGCCATCCATTACTCGTTTGCCCCATCAAAGCGGTCTGGGAAAGACCGGTTAATCACCCTCAATTTCCCCGTCGCTGACAACCCTGTCGCGCAGGGCTGCTGACAACCCCAATTCTTAAAAGGTGTAACGCCAGCGTGTCACCTGAGTACAAATTTTTGTCGAATTTGTTACAGATTTGAGAAATCTTGATACATTTTCGATGAAATCGCTGGACCATCGTCCCAACCCTGTGCCAGTTTTTCCTCGCTTCATGCACCAAGCGAGTGATTGGATGACCTCGCACCTGAGGTCATTCGGTCGTTTTTTTTCACGCAGACAAGGATATGTCTGAATGTCGAAACTTAAACTCAATGCCCTCAGCGTCACGCCACAGGGCCCAAGCGCTGCATACAACCAGATCAACACGTTCAGCCACCAGTACGACCGAGGCGGTAGCCCGATCAATGGAAAACCGTCGTACACGGTGGACCAGGCAGCCGACTACATCTTGCGCGACCATGCCGCATGGGCAGACTCAAACAGGAGCGGCACCATCGAGTTGACCTACACCTTCCTGACCAGCCGACCCGCCGATTTCGATCGCACCTTGGGCACGTTCAGCGCCTTTTCGGCACTGCAACAATCCCAGGCCAAGCTTTCGATGCAGTCGTGGGCCGATGTAGCGAAAGTCACCTTCACCCAAGCCAACTCCGGCGGTGACGGGCACATGACGTTCGGCAACTACAGCGGTGACAACGGCGGCGCGGCGTTTGCCTATCTCCCGGATAGCGGATCGTATGCAGGGCAGTCCTGGTACATGATCAACAGCAGCTACCAGGTCAACGCCAACCCTGGCACCAACAATTACGGGCGCCAGACCCTCACCCACGAAATCGGCCATACCCTGGGCCTGTCGCACCCCGGCGATTACAACGCCGGCAACGGCAACCCGACCTATGCCGATGCCACCTACGCCCAGGACACTCGCGGCTACAGCGTGATGAGCTACTGGAGCGAAACCAACACCGGCCAGAACGCCAAAGGGGCCTACGCATCGGCACCCCTGCTCGACGATATTACCGCCGTACAAAAGCTGTACGGTGCCAATCTCGCGACACGCGCCGCAGACACCACCTACGGGTTCAACTCCACGGCAGATCGTGACTACTACTCGGCGACGTCTTCGTCGTCCAAGTTGGTGTTCGCGGTGTGGGATGGCGGTGGCAAGGACACCCTGGACTTCTCCGGCTACACCAACAACCAGAAAATCAACCTCAACGAGGCTTCGTTTTCGGATGTCGGCGGCCTGGTGGGCAACGTGTCCATTGCCAAAGGTGTGGTCATCGAGAACGCCATTGGCGGCTCGGGCAATGACCTGATCATTGGCAATGGCGCAGCCAACGAACTCCGTGGCGGTGCCGGCAATGACATCATCTTCGGTGGCGGCGGTGCCGATAAACTGTGGGGCGGTACGGGGGCGGATACGTTTGTATTCGCGGCCAGCAGCGACTCACGGCCGTCGGCCCCGGACCAGATCATGGACTTTTTCAGCGGTCAGGACAAAATCGATCTGTCGGCCATGCCGGAGTTTGCGACAAGCCACATTCCGCTGACGTTCGTCAGTGCGTTCAGCGGCACGGCAGGTCAGGCCGTGTTGTCCCAGATCAGCACCGGCAGCACCTTGTCGATTGACTTCACGGGTGACCGTGCGGCCGATTTCCTGATTAATACCGTAGGCCAGGCCGCCACGACAGACATCGTGGTTTAAGGCTGAGGGGGCGGCGTGCAAACGCCGTCCCTGCCTGATCCGGAGCAGATCAATGAACTGGAAGACCGCGACGTGTCTGTTCACGACGCTTTTCACCTTAAGCGGAGCCCCCCTCATGGCCAGCAGCCTACGTCTCGCGAGCCCCGCCGAACTGGCCGGTCCCTGGCAGTTTTACCCCAAGGACGATGCGCAGAAACCCTGCACATTGATTCTGCAAGAACAGGACGGACAGCTTGCCGGGGATCTGGCCTGCGCCGGCCACTGGCTGGGCGGCACACCGGCCACCTGGTACCCGACGCCTGATGGCATCGCGCTGGTCGACAACCACGATGAACTCCTGGTGCACATGGGTCGCCAGCGAGAAGGGTTCTACATGGCCCGACTGCCCGATGGCCGCACCCTTTTTCTGCAACGCGACGCCGCAAGCACCACCCCACGCTCCTGACTCTTTTTCAAGGATGAACCCCCATGACCCAAGGCCGGCCAAGCCCCCTGCCGCGCGCGCCCATGTGGGCCACGCTCAAGGCCTACAAAGGCATCCTGCTCAGCATCGGCGCCTTCACCGCGTTGATCAACGTGTTAATGCTGGTGCCCTCGGTCTACATGTTGCAGGTTTACGACCGGGTGCTGTCATCGCAAAACGAAACCACGCTGGCGATGCTGACCGTGATGGTCGTCGCCTTTTTCATGTTCATCGGGCTGATGGAAGCCATACGCAGCTTTGTGGTGATCCGTATCGGCAGCGATATGGAGAGACGCCTGAACCTGCAGGTGTACCAGGCGGCTTTCGAACGCAACCTCAGCCTGGGCGAAGGCAATGCTGCACAGGCCCTGGGCGATTTGACCCTGGTCCGGCAGTTCGCCACCGGCCCGGCGCTGTTCGCCTTCTTCGATGCGCCGTGGTTCCCCATCTACCTGGCGGTAATCTTTCTCTTCAACCCCTGGCTGGGCGTGTTTGCCACTGTGGGTGCGGTGATCTTGATCGCCCTCGCCTGGCTGAATGAAACCCTGACCCGCAAGCCACTGGCCCAGGCCGGGCACTTTTCTGTTGCATCGAGCCAGTTGTCCGGCAGCCACCTGAATAATGCCGAAGCGATCCAGGCCATGGGCATGCTGGTACCGTTGCGCCAGCGCTGGTTCGCCGTGCACAGCCGTTTTCTGGAGCGGCAAAACCGGGCGAGCGACATCGGCGCGCTGATCGGTTCGTTCAGCAAATGCCTGCGTTTGTGCCTTCAATCACTGGTGCTGGGGCTGGGTGCCCTGCTGGTCATCGAAGGCCAGATGAGCGGCGGCATGATGATCGCCGGCTCCATCCTGATGGGTCGTGCGCTGGCCCCGATCGATCAACTCATCGCGGTCTGGAAACAGTGGAGTTCCGCGCGCCTGGCATGGCAGCGCCTCGACGCCCTGCTGATCGCCCACCCCGAGCGTCCGACGCCCATGCCCCTGCCCGCTCCCACCGGGCATATCAGTGTCGAGCAACTCAGTGCCGCACCACCGGGGCGGACCACCGTGACGCTGCAGCAACTGAGTTTCACCGTGAATGCCGGAGAAACCCTCGGTGTGCTGGGGGCGTCCGGCTCTGGCAAGTCAACCTTGGCCCGGGTGTTGATCGGGGTCTGGCAACCCCTGGCCGGGGTGGTTCGTCTGGACGGTGCTGAGTTGCACCGCTGGGACCGGACCGCGCTGGGCGCCCATGTCGGTTATCTGCCCCAGGATATCGAACTGTTCAGTGGCAGCATTGCCGACAACATCGCACGCTTTACCAGCGCCGATCCGCACCAGGTGGTGACCGCAGCCCGACTGGCAGGCGTGCACGAAATGATCCTGCGTCTGCCCCAAGGCTATGACACGCAGTTAGGCGATGGCGGCTCCGGGCTGTCCGGTGGTCAGAAGCAGCGCGTGGCGCTGGCCCGTGCGCTGTACGGTGAGCCGAAGCTGGTGGTGCTCGACGAACCCAACTCCAACCTCGACAGCAACGGCGAAGGCGCATTGGCCGCTGCCATCGCGCAGCTCAAGGCTCGCGGTTGCACGGTGATTCTGATTACCCATGGCTCTGCCGTACTGAATCAGGCTGACCGTCTGCTGGTGCTCAACGACGGACGGCTGCAATTGTTCGGCCCGGCGCGTGATGTTTTGAAAGCGCTCTCCGGTAGCCAGCCTGCGCCTGAACGGTCGCAAGGGGTGCAAGGGGTAAGTACCAGTCGCCAGCTTGGCGCGCAGCAAGGAGGCCAGCGCCATGAATGAACACATCATCAAACCCGAACGCAGTGCACAGTTTTTCGTCAGCGCAGGCTGGTGGCTGGCCCTGCTCGGTGCCGGCAGCTTTTTCCTCTGGGCTGCACTTGCCCCGCTCGACCAAGGCATCGCCGTGCCTGGCACAGTGGTGGTCTCCGGCAAGCGCAAAGCGGTGCAGTCGGTGGACAGCGGCGTGGTCAGTCGCATCATGGTGCGCGAGGGCCAATTAGTGCATCAGGGCCAACCGCTGTTCCAGCTTGACCACACCCAGGTGCAGGCCGACGTGCAATCGTTGCGTGCCCAGTACGAACTGGCCCAGGCCAGCATCGCCAGGCTCCAGGCCGAACGAGACGGCAGTGTGCAGGTACGCTTTCCCGAGGCCCTGTTACAGCAAGCGTCTCCACAGCTGCTCGGCGTGCTGGAAGGCCAGCGGCAGTTGTTCAGCAGCCGTCATCAGGCGTTTCAGCGATCCCAGGCAGGCATCCATGCAAGCATCGAAGGTGGCATTGCCCAACTCGCCGGCATGCGCCAGGCGCGCAATGACCTTCAAGCCCAGGCCGAGTCCTTGCGCCAGCAACTGGAAAACCTCCGGCCGCTGGCCGAACGAGGCTACATCGCCCGCAACCGCTTGATGGACTACGACCGGCAACTGTCTCAGGTGCAACGTGATCTGGCACAGAACACCGGTGATACAGGCCGGGTCGCTCAGCAAATCGAGCAATCACGGCTGAGCCTGCAGCAAGGTGTCGAGGAGTATCAAAAGGAAGTGCGCGGGCAACTGGCCGATGCCGAGCTGAAAAGCATCACGCTGAGCCAGCAACTGGCCTCGGCACAATTCAGTCTGACCCACAGTGAAATCAACGCTCCGGCCGATGGCATTGCCGTGAACCTCTCGGTGCACACCGAAGGCGCGGTGGTGCATGGCGGTGAATCGCTGCTGGAAATCGTGCCCCAGGGCGAGGGCCTCGAGATCGAAGGCCACCTGCCGGTGAACATGGTCGACAAGGTGGCCGAACAGCTGCCAGTGGATGTGCTCTTCACCGCGTTCAATCAGAGCCGTACGCCGCGCGTGAATGCCACGGTCAGCCTGATTTCCGCCGATCAGTTGCTCGACGAGCGCAGTGGTCAGCCGTACTACATCGTGCGCAGCACTGTCACCGACCAGGCGCTGGCCACACTCAAGGGCCTTGTGATCAAACCCGGCATGCCGGCGCAGATGTTCGTGCGCACAGGCGAGCGCTCTCTTCTCAATTACCTGTTCAAGCCTTTGATGGATCGCGCAGGAATGGCACTGACCGAGGAATAGGATGTTTCGGTACATGAAAATCTGGCTGGCAGCACTGCTGTGGATCAGCGCCAACATGCAGGCCCAGGCAATGGGCTTGTTTGACGTTTATGAGCAGGCCTTGCGTAACGACCCGGTGTTCCTCGGCGCCATGAAGGAGCGTGACGCGGGGCTGGAGAATCGTAATATCGGCCGTGCCGGGGACTGTCAGATTTTTTGTGTGCGGGCTGGTAGCGGCCTGCCGTTAGGCAGGCCGTGCTTTTACCAGGTCGGCCTGATAAATCGATCTCCGTACAGAATCGCAAATTGA
>NZ_JBTOQG010000016.1:0-73910 GCF_055283955.1 Pseudomonas sp. HP_12 | reverse complement strand
GCAGCTCTTTAGGGATTTTGGGTAGCTCGCGTAACGCAGGTTTCTTTTTGGTTGGCATACATGCACCTCTTACTCATGTTATGCCCGAACACAAAATTTCTGACACCCCCGCGGCCATCGCCTACCCCCGCGCCAACAACCAGTCATCAATCATCCTCACCGCCCGCCCCACCTCAACCTGATCACTGCGAATATGCAGTTCCGGAAACGCGGGCGGTTCATACGCCGAATCCACGCCGGTAAACCCCGGAATCCCCCCAGCCCGGGCCCTGCGGTACAACCCCTTCGGATCCCGCGCTTCAGCCACCGCCAGGGGCACGTCCACAAACACCTCCACAAACCGCGCACTGCCAACAATCGAGCGGGCCAACTTCCGAGCCGAGCGGGTCGGCGAAATCAACGCCACCATCACCGTCAACCCCGCTTCAACCATCAACGCCGCGACTTCCGCCACCCGCCGCACATTTTCCTCACGATCCTCCGCAGAAAAACTCAAGTCGCGGCACAGACCGGTGCGCAGGGAGTCGCCGTCCATAATGCAGGTCGTCAACCCGCGTGCGCGCAGCACCGGGTTGAGGCTGTCGACGATGGTGGATTTGCCCGCCGCCGACAGGCCGGTCAACCAGATGACCCGGGGTCTGGCGACGCACGTGGGCGGAATGATCGGAGTGAACGGATACGGCACCAGGTTGTGGTTCTGCGTCAAGCCAGGGGTATGGCTGATCATGACAATGCTCCTCCTTGAGTCAGGGTCAGGCGTGGGCCTGATGAATGATGAAGTCCACGTTCATGACGTCGTAGATCGGTTTGAAATCGCCGTACGCATAGGGCGCGCGGAAGCCGGCCGCGCGCAGTTCGTCCTGCAGCTGGCGCGGACGAATCGGGCACACCCGCAGCCGATGCTGCGCCCCGTCGGCAAAGCGATAGACGAACTCGCACACCGACTCGTCCAGCTCGCCGAGGCTGACGCTGGCGGTGTCGCCGCAGTAGTAATAGCGCCCCGATGACCTGAAGCGGCCGGCGAGGATGGCTTCGAAATTGCGCTGATCGATCAGCAGGAGTCCACCGGGTTTGAGCATCTGCCGAAACCTTTTCAGCACGGCGATGCGAGCCTCGCGGTCGAACACGTGGCACAGCGAACTGCCGAGGCACAGCACCGCGTCGAACTTCCCCAGTACGCGGGCATCCAGCGCTTGCCAGTCGCAACGATGGACCGGCACGTCGACGCCCAGCCGATCGAAGTTGCGTCGGGCCCGCTGCACCATGGTCGGGCTCCCGTCAGAGGCGGTGACGTCGAAGCCGGCCTTGTGCAACTGCGCCGCATGAAAGCCGCTGCCCGTCGCGGCGTCCAGCACACGCCAGCCCCCCGTCCGGCGCAGCAGATCATAAAAGAACGACCCCTCGCCGGCCGCGCGTTTGTCCCAGTCGATCAATTCATCCCAGCGCTCGACGAAGTCCACGGCGTATTGCCCGGCATAGTCGTGATCGGCGACGGCCAGTCGGTCAGCAGGCGAAAGCGCGATGACCGGCGGCATGGGCGGCGACTCCTGTGTGATGACCGCTGTTGTGCTGAGCGCCCTCAGCATACGCCAGGTATTTGCTACCCAGTTCCTCCGCCCAGGCGGCGGCGTCGCAGACGCGCATCTGGGCCATGGCGAAATTCAGCTCACGCTGCATGACCTGCATCTGTGCCTCACCGAACACCGCCGTGCCGTCGGCGCGAATCAGTTGGATGCCGTCCAGCCGCTGCCCTGCTTCGTTGACCTTGATCGCCTCTTCCCGGGGTCACGCCGTACGGCAGGTCGAGCAGCACCTTGCCCATGCCGACCTTGACCGGATAACCGCCGGGCAACCCCTGGGGGCCTGGACCGTGGACCCGCACCTCATGCTCGGCGTGGAGATTTTTCAGCACCGTCACGGCCGACATGGCGGTGAGATATTGCCCGTCGACGCCGCCCAACCGGCTGAATTCCCGGGCAACGCAACCGAAAATAGCCTCCGCCGTGTGTTCGTCGGTGCGCTCTTCGCCATCAATCCAGTACGTCAGGTTGAAGCTGGCCTCGAGCCGTTGCGGCGGCAGGCCATGGCGGGGCACGCTGTGGCTGAAATAGTGGTGGCCAACGAGTTTGGCGCAGACCTGCGTTGGCAGGCAGCCGGACAGATGCGCTACGGCGCTGCGGGTGGCCGGAATCAGGTTGGCGATATTGCCGATGCCGATGTCCGGCGCCATGCCGACCTTGTAAAGAATCGGATTGACTGCATCGGGGAACGCCGCGTTGACCACCAGACTTTTCGGGCAGGACTGTTTGACGGCTCGCATCAGCGCGTAGGCTGGCGCCAGGTGCATCGGCAGCCAGGGCCCGAGTTGCGCCTGATCAAGAGCAGCAACGCGTTCGGCCGGCAGTTGCGTGATCACCCGCCAGGATTGCAGCGAGGCACAGTTGAGAATGATGTCCGGCCGGATCTGTAACAGCGTTTCCGCATTGCGGCTGATGCACGATTCGCGCAGGTCCATCTGATGGCTGTGAATCTGGATCGTGACGTTCTGTTGCAGCGCGGCCAGTCGGATCAAATTGCACATCCGCGTGGCCTTTTCGAGATCGCGACTGGCGACGTGGAATTCAAATTGATTGCGCGGGGCCAGGATCTGCAGGATTTGCAGGCACAGGTTTCCGCCGCCAACGATGAGCAGTTTTTTGCGGTGCATGGTGTTCTCCCTGAAAGACGTGAGGGACGTGAGGGACGGTGGTGTTCCCGATCACTAGCGCGGGTAAGCGCCGTTATCCACTGCGATGACTTTTCCGGTCAGGTGACGGCTCTGTTCGGACAGCAGAAACAGAATGACGTCGGCCACGCCGTCTGGCTGGATGGGCTCGTTGATGATTTCCTGTCGCTCGTACTCCCTGCGGCGGGGATCGGGAATACGATCATGGATCGAGGTGTCGCGAATCAGCCCCGGGGACACGGCGTTCACCCTGATCCGGGGAGCGAAGTTCCAGGCGTTGGATTTGGTCAGGCCGATCACGCCCGCCTTGGTCGCGCCGTACCACGCATCCATGCTCCCGACCTCCCCTGCCACCGATGTGATGTTGACGATGCTGCGCGAGTAGCCCGCCGTCAACTCCCGCCGCGCGAAGTCCTTGGACAGGCACCCCAGCGACTTGAGGTTGACCGCCCAGATCTCGTCCACTTCCGAGTCGCTGTAGTCGTAGACACTTTTGCCGTGATAGATCCCGGCGTTGTTGACCAGGGCATACAGCGCCCGGTGTTTGTGAAGGTCGTACAGGTTGCCGATAAACGACTGATAGACGTGCGCCTGGGAGAAATCCGCCAGGTGGGTTTCGAGTCGGTGCAGCGGCAGGCTTGCCTGAAGCGACTGCAGGCCCAGCCGGTCAATGTCCGCTGCGATGACGTAATAGCCGGCTTTGACGCAGGCTATGGTGGTGGCCTTGCCGATGCCATTGGCGGCACCCGTGATAACGATTTTTTTCATGGCTGTCCCTGCTCGGTGAACTGATTCATACGCTCGTAGAAAGGTCGATGCAGCTGGTAATACCTCATGAGGTGGGGATTGGCGTGCAGAGGACGCTCATCGAAATCAGCACTGCCGGGCATGATCCTGGTGCTGTTCTCGGCCTCCTTGTGCCAGCTGCGCCAGGCCTTCCATTGCTCGGGGCACGTTGCACTCCAGCTCAATGCCTCGGGCATGAAATCCAGTTGCAGGTGGTCGCAAAGCCTGCGCACGGTGCGCTCCGGGTGGCTGGCCAGGTCCTCGGCGTTGATCACACAGGGGGTGTGGCCGGTCAGCCGCCTGACCTCGCGGAAGATTTCGTACAGCGCTTGATGACCGATCGCGTGCGCCGGCATCTGCGGGAAGATGGCGTGATGGGACAGAATCGCCCGGGCCGGATCGCGAATGATGAAGACGTTCTGTTGCTCCGTTAGAAACTCGGCGTCGGCCTTCAACCGGTCGAGGCAGTGATAGGCCATGTCTTTATGAAAAACAGGGGCGCGCTGGCGGGTGTTACGCAACAGGGCCTTGATCGACTCGTAGTCACGGGGCATCCCGCAGTTGAGGTCCCCATGGGGAATGGCTGATTGTTCGTCGAACGCCATGTGCGAAAACGGCTCGTGGAAAACCTCGAAATCACCGCGCTCGATGAACACCCTTTCCAGCACCGTCGAGCGCGAGCGCGGATGGGCCCAGAGGCCAATCATGCGGTTCATGCCCAACCTTCCATGGGCGTCTGGTGAACCGCTGACCGACGCACGAAGCCTGGCGAATCAAAAGTGTCGGTGATGAAGCCGCGCAGGCGTTGCATGCCCAGGCGTACGTCATTGCCTGCGGTCAGGAACGCCGGATGACGCGCATATTCGTCCGGGGTCAGGCCATCCGCAAAGTACGCCTGGTTGAAATACGGAATGGCCAGGAGACGATCAAGGACTTTGCCGGGAATCCGCGTCCATTCCGTCGCCGGCGCGATGCTGCGCCCGGCCTGCTGGCGACGCACAAGATACTCGATGAGCCGAGGCGTCAGCGTGTACAGCGTGGTGTCAGCGCCCGTGCGCTGCAGGTGCCAACAATGCTCGCGCCCACGCGCATCGGTGTCGACCTTGATGCTGCACAGCAACAGTTGCACCGGTGTCTCGCGCCGGCGAATGAGCGCCTGCATCGCCTGATACACCGCCAGCTCCGCCCAGCGCGTGTCTCTGGGCCGGAGTTTGTTGCAGCAGTGACGCGCCTGCCGCGCAAATTCCGGTTCCGCACCCAGTCGGCCAATCATGAAGCTGACCACGTAACGCGCCCGCTCCGTGCTCACCCCGTTGGCGAGCGCCCGCTGACGCCCGGCGTGAACGGCCCTGAGGCAGGCATCCAGCTGGGAAACGGTAAAGCAGAATGTGTTGTTGATTGAGCAACCCCGCGCCACCAATTGTTCAATGGCGCGATAGCCCTGGGCGCTGCCCGGGATCTTGATCATGATGTTCGGCGCCAGCGCCGCCAGCTCAAGCCCGCGGACAACCAGCGCGTCCTGATTCATCCAGTGCCCGCCCTCGATTTGCGCGGACAGCCAGCCGTATCGGGCTCTTGAACGCTTGAACAGCGGCAGCAACGGTTGAGCGCTGTCGATGACCACCTGGTCGTAGAGCTGTCGCAGCCGAG
The DNA here is from genome assembly GCF_055283955.1 of Pseudomonas sp. HP_12. NCBI lineage: Bacteria > Pseudomonadati > Pseudomonadota > Gammaproteobacteria > Pseudomonadales > Pseudomonadaceae > Pseudomonas > Pseudomonas sp. HP_12. The sequence goes on along the minus strand of NZ_JBTOQG010000016.1, from coordinate 68,749 downwards.
CGTCTGCCGACATCGAAGGGGGCAGTGTGTGGAGAAAATCACGGTAATGAGCTGCATTGCTCATGACCGCCTGACTGATCAGCGTCGGGTTGGTGGTGGCCCCGCTGACGCCGGCATCCGAACTACCCGGTTCATCGGGCAATAATCCGGTAATAAAATTGTGCGTATCCGGATAAGCCCACAGCAACTTCTTCACGCAGCGTTTATATAGAGTCGGCGACGAATCAAACCAGACTTGCGCATCGGAGTTATGACGTTTTAAAAGGTGAACGAAGCCTGAAACATCCATGAAGATGCCCTTCCCTTTTCGATAGATTCACGAACGTCGAGGCCCCGGTTGCATATGGGCAATGCCAGCTTTTTCAAGCTGATAGTCAGGGATCTGAGCCGCCGAGGCATTAAGATGGATCCAAGCGGAAAACCTGTCAAACGGAATTCAACGGAATTTTAATGCCAAATCAGAATAAGGACCGGCGCTGTTTATTTCTAATATGAAGATGGAGGGATATTTGAAATTCTTCCACTATTTGAAGTAACTCAAACGAATGACATTAAAAATGAAGTACAGGAACATGTGCAAAATAGTATCGAGCGCAAATAAGCAAAATGAATATCGGGCGCCACAATCTCTGAATTAGTTAGTCATACCATTCAAATTAGTTAGGCATTCGGAAGGAGGAGTTAACGGGACGGGCAGGTTTCAAGCGCAAGCGGGTGAGGCTCCAGGCCCTGCTCGAATTGCACGTTCTCCTCGACGGCCGCCAGACGTTGGGTTATGAAAGCGCTGCGGCAGTGACTGCGCCGCGCCAGATCAAAAAAACAGACCAAGAGACCTGACCGTGAGCAAACCTTCCGATACCGAACGCTACAGCTACAAAGCCCGCTGGTTTCACTGGGTGATGGCGATCCTGATTGTGCTCGCCTACGCGCTGATCCTGAGCCGTACCCAACTGGCCCGTGGCAGTGACGCGCGAACCTTCGTCGTGCAAACGCATTTCTGGGTCGGCATCGTCGTGCTGGTCATGGCGTTTTTCCGCATCGCCGAGCGCCACCGCCATACGCCGCCGGGCATCACCCCGCCCCTGGAGGGCGTATTGCGTCTGGCGGCGACGTTGTCCCATTACGCGCTGTACGCTTTCCTGTTCGCGCAACCCCTGCTGGGTCTGTTCACCGTGCTGCTGGAACGCGGCGCTCTGCCCATCCCCCTGACCTCCCTGAGCATTCCGGCGCCGTTCGACATGTCCAAGGACACCGCCGAGACACTGGAGCATTACCACATCCTGCTGGGCACGATTTTTTACTACGTCATCGGCCTGCACGTGGTCGCGGCGATCTGGCACCACTTCGTGCGCAAGGACAACACTGTCAGACGCATGGTTTAAGCGCGACCTTTCCTTCGTCAGCGCCTCTCGCTTCAGCCCTTTGCGTGGGCCTCGTCGAGCAGCTGGCGAATGACTTGCTCCTGGGTGTCGTAGGCCCCTTCGCCAAAGTGGGTGTAGCGGATCTGCCCCCTGGCGTCGATGAGGTAATGCGCGGGCCAGTATTGATTGTCGAAAGCGCGCCAGATGGCGTAGTCGTTGTCGATGGCGATCGGGTAATTCAGGCCCAGCCTGGCGACATGCTTGCGCACGTTGTCGATGAGCCGTTCGTACGGGTATTCGGGCGTGTGCACGCCGATGACCACCAGGCCGTCCTTTTCGTACTTCTTTGCCCATTCGTTGACGTAAGGAACGCTGTGCTGGCAGTTGATGCAGTCGAAGGTCCAGAAGTCGACCAGCACCACTTTGCCGCGCAGGGATGCCTCACTCAGCGGCGGCGAGTTAAGCCACGTGGTAGCGCCGGACAACGAAGGCATCGCGCCCTGGCTGCTGAGGTCCGGAGCCGAGGCTGCCTTGACGCTGGTGACGAGGTAATCGATGGCTTCGGGGACGCCCCTGAGCAGGCCCTTTTCCACCGCTGCTGCGCCCTCGGATGAGGTGCCGGCAAGCAGTTGATTCTGCGAGCCCGTGGCGAGGGTCACGGCCACCAGCAACGCAGCGAAGCCAACGCCACGGCGCAGCCAGGCGGTCACCGGTAACGACAGTTTCAGCCGCGCGAGCAACCCGCGTCCGGCGAAGATCAGCACCCCCAACGACACCGCACTGCCTAGCCCGTACGCCAGCAGCAACAGGCTGGTCTGCGCACTGGGCCCTTGCAGCATGGCCCCGGTGAGGATGATCCCCAGAATGGGCCCGGCGCACGGCGCCCACAGCAGCCCGGTGGCAACGCCGATCAGCAATGCAGCAAGCGGCCCGGACAAGCGCCGCGTCGCCGGGTCGAGCCGATTGCCGAGCGCCACCAGCGGCAGCGTTAACCAGTGACCCACGCGTGCCGAAAGCAGCGACAGGGCAAACAGCATCAGGATCACCAGCGCGATATTGCGGCCGATACCGTTTGCCGCCACGACCCAGTCACTGCTGACCACGGCCAGGCTTGAGACCAGCGCAAACGTCAGCGTCAGCCCCAACAGGGTCATCAGCACCGACCCCGCCGTCCGATCGGCCCGGGCAAACAAAAAGGGTACGACCGGCAGGATGCAGGGGCTGAGCACCGTGACGATGCCGCCGAGAAAGGCGATCAGAAACATGGCCGGTCACCCTCATCGCTGACAAGCGTGGCGGACAGAAAGGCGGTGGTGAGGTTTTTCCAGTTCATGGCGGGCTCCGGGCACTGGGCGCGTTGGATGTAAGAGCGGCGGAGGCGTGTTGCCTCGGAGCCGCCATTCAACGTCCGGGAGGTGTCGCCGATGTGTCCGGGAAATCAATGAATGAATCAGCACGTATCTGCCGTGGAGCGGGATACACGGCGATACAGGCGGGCCGATTCAGCGGCCGTTCACCGAATCCACCTTGCCATCCACGGGGTCCGGCGGCACGGCGCCGTCCTGGCTGGTGTCGATGCTGACCACCACCGACATCCCCGGGCGCAGGCGGTCCACGTCATGCTGGTCGTCGTCGATGGTGATGCGCACCGGAATGCGCTGCGCGATCTTGACGAAGTTGCCGGTGGCGTTATCAGCAGGCAGCAAGCTGAACTCGGACCCCGCAGCCGGCGAGATGCGCTGCACCCGGCCGCGCATCTTCAGGTTTTCCAGCGCGTCGATGGTGAAGCTTACCGGCTGGCCCAGACGCACGTTGGCCATCTGGGTCTCCTTCATGTTGGCGATAATCCAGCGCGGGCGCGGCACCAGCGCCATCAACTGCGCGCCGGAATTGACGTACGCCCCCAGGCGCACCCCGATCTGCCCCAGCTGACCGTCCCGAGGCGCAGTGATGCGCGTGTTGGTCAGGTCAATGCGCGCCAGCTCGATGGCAGCTTCGGCATTCTTCACCGACGCTTCCAGCGAGCCGCGATTGACGATCACGGTTTGCAGGTCCTGACGGGAAATCTCCAGCGCCGCCTTGGCTTCGGCCAATGCTGCCTTTGCTTGTGTATCAGACGTGCGGGTCACGTCAAATTCGCTTTTCGACACCGAGCCATCGGTCACCAGTGCCTGACCGCGGCGAAGGTCGGCAGCGGCCTTGTCGCTCTGCGCCTGGGCATTCGCGATAGCGGCCTGACGTTGGGCAATGGTGGCCTCGGCGCTGCGCCGCTGTTGCAGATTATTGGCCAGCGCGGCCTGCTGAACGCCCAACTGAGCAATGCCCTGATCCAGGTGCTGCTGATAAATCCGGTCGTCGATGCGCACCAGCAGATCGCCCTGCTTGACCCACTGGAAATCCTGCACCGGCACTTCATAGACGTAGCCGCTCAGTTGCGGGCCGATGATCGTGGTCTGCCCGCGAATCAGGGCATTCTCGGTGCTTTCGATCGGGCTGCTGAACGGAGGCAGCTGCCACGCGTACAGCACGACCAGCACACCCGCCAGGGCAATGCCGCCGAACAGAATCGCCGACACCAGGCGTATGCGCGCCGAACGCGGTTGCGTGGTGGCCGGCATGACCGCCGGCGCGGGCGCTGCGGAAGTCGCCTGTGACGGGGCAGCATTGGACGCCGCATTGCCAGAAGAGCCGCCTGAAGTGCTGTTTGGAGGGGTGCCAGAAGGTTTGCCAGGTTCTGTCATGAAGGTTGAGCGCCAGAAGGTGTTAAGGGAGATGCCGCAGGTGTGGCCGGCGTAAACGGCGCGACCGGCTCGGTGGTGATCCACAGCCAGGTGGCGCGGCTGGTGATCCAGATCATGGTCAGCACCGCGATGACTGCGATCAGCATAAAGACGTCGTTGTAGGCCAGGGTATTGGCCTCGCGGGTGGCGGCGGTTGCCAGCGAGCGAATGCCCAGGCTGGTACGCGCGGCCGGGTCGGCGATGGCCGAAATATACGCACCGCTCGCGCTTTGAAGGCGCGATTGCACCTGAGCGTCGATCAGCGTGACGTGCTCGACGATGTGCGCCGAGTGGAATTTCTCGCGCCAGACCTGAAAGGTGCCCAGCAGCGCCGAGCCGATCAGGCTGCCGACGTTCTGGGTAATCCCGAACATCACCGAAAAACTGACCATGTTGCGCGGGTTACTGATCACCCCGCTGATGCCCAGCACCAAGGTCGGACCGAGGAAGAAGGTGCCGCCGAACGCCAGCAAAAACTGGCTGAAATACATCTGCGGTTCACGGGTCAGGCTGGTGGAGAAGCTGTCCATGCTCGAACCGATCGCCATCAGCGCCAGGGAAATGATCAGCGGCTTGAACAGGTGTTGCGGATCAATCGTCAGCGCGCTGACCGCAAGGCCGGCGACGCTGCCCAACAGCATGAACAGGTACAGCGTGTGCAGCTGCTCGGTGCCCTGATTCATCCCCTGAAGAAAACCGACCGCGCCGGTGGATTGCTCCGACAGCACGATCCGCGTCAGCAGCACGCCGAAGGCGAAGCGGATCATCCGGCCACTGCCCAGCCAGCGGGTGATCAACAACGGTCGGGTGCGATTGTGCTCGATACACAGCCCGGCAAGGATCAGCACGATGGATGACGCCAGGGCGATGCCGATCCAGGGCTCTTCAAGCCACCATTCAATCCGCCCCAGCGACAACGCCGCACAGAGCGCAGCGAAGCCTGAAGCGAGCAAGGCGAAGGTCAGGAAGTCGAGTTTCTCGAAGGCTTTGAAGCGGTCGCCTGGGGGCAGTTTCAGAATCAGCACGCAACCCAGGGACAGCAGGCACATGCCCAGTTCGAACAGGTAAAGCCCGCGCCACTCGGCAATCTGCAGCAGGTCTTCGGAAACCAGTCGCGCCAGCGGTGTTGCCAGCTGCGCGGTGCCGAGGCCCAGCACCAGGGCTTTCATTCGCCACTTCTGCGGGAAGGCCTGAATCATGTAGTACAGGCCCAGCGAACTCAGTGCCGCGCCGACCATGCCGTGGGCAGCGCGAACGGCAATGGCCGATTCGATGTCGTTGACGAACAAGTGCGCGAAGGTGACCAGCGCGTACAGCACCAGAAATACTTCGGTGAACGCGCGCAGACCAAACTGCTGGCGAAACTTCACCAGCAGCAGGTTCATCGACACATTGGTCATGACATACGCGGCGGGCAGCCAGGCGATCTCGGCCTGGGTGGCGCCCAGCGAGCCTTGCAGGTATTGAAGGTTGGCGACCACCAGCGCGTTGCCCAGCCCGCCGGTCAATGCCACGATCACCCCGACGATGGCATAGGCCCAGCGCTTGGGCGTCGCGTGCAAGGGCGTCGACGGCGAGCCCGGCAACGTCGGTCGCTCGTGGGGGGCCCAGTCGTGGGGTCTGTACTTGTCGTTCATTGAGCGGACCTGATGAATGCCGTGCCGAGCCACTGAAAAGCGATAGGGCCAGCCGCTATGAAAGCGGCCGCCTGTGAAGGCTAGCTGATCATGCTCAGCTAATCATTCTCAGCTCCCGCGCCTGCTCCAGTGTGACATCCACCGCATGAATGCTCGCCTGCCGGTGCTTGAGCATGCCGCCGCTGCGGCCGTTGAACACCGCGTTGATCTCGGCAAGGATCGACAACGCCACGCTGTGGGGCGCATCGCCGCCCAGGTCCAGCCCGACCGGGTAATGCAGGCTGGCCTGAGCAGCGGCTTCACGGGCCTGATCCGGCAGCTCGTCGAGCAAACGTTCGGTGCGGCTGCGTGGTCCGAGCTGGCCAATGTAGCGCGGCGCCGATTGCAGCACCTGCCCCAGCCAGTGGCGGTCCTGGCTCAGGCTGTGGGTCATCACCACCACGGCAGCGTCGGCGACCATCGCGTGGAGTTCGGGCATTGGCTGCAGCGGCGCCGACAGCACCTGATCGGCCTCCGGAAAACGCTGGGGACGGGCGAAATGCGAGCGCGCATCGATCACCGTGATGTGCCAGCCCTGCAGCCGCGCCATGCTGACCAAGGGCATCGCGTCATGCCCGGCGCCAAAGATCACCAGCCGGCGCGGCGCGGCGATGTACTCCAACAGCACCTCAACGGCGCCGTCCGCGCTGTCGTAGGTACGGGTGGCGGAGCGGCGGGCAGCGAGCACCGTTCGCAGGTCCTCGGCCACCGCCGTCGCCAGCCAGCGCTCACGCATGTCGATTTGCACCTGCCCGGATGAACGAATCGCCACCCGCTCGCCCAGCGCCGTGTGCCGTTCGCTTTGTGTGCCGATCACCGTCGCCAGCGCAGCGCCAACACCGCTGGCCTTGACCTCGCGCAACACGTCCGCCACCAGACTTGCCGCCTGGGGATCTATTCGTTCGAAGAGGATGTGCACCGTGCCGTTGCAACCTAGGCCAAAGCTGAGCTCGGCGTCTTCGAGTTCGTCATCGTCCTCGCCGGTGCTGTACGTGCGCAGGGACGGCTTGCCATTGGCGGTCAGCCACCAGGCCTTTTTGCTGACGTCGCTTTCGAGGCAGCCGCCGCTGACGGTGCCGGTCGCCTCGCCCATCGGGGCGATAACCATCCGCGCACCCGGGCGTCGGTACGCCGAACCCTCGACCTTGACCACCGTGGCGATCACCACTTCCTGCTGCCCGGTCTGCGCTTCATCTAGCGCCCCCAGCAGACTGGATAGATCATTCATGCGCGTCCCCAAAAACCGGTTCATTCATCTGGCGTGATTCATTTGTTACCTGACACATACCCTGAAAAGCCACTGCCATCTGTGACGCAAGTGCTGTTGTGCAGACTGTGAGTCGCCGCGCAGGTTCAGCTATTGCCCGCAAAACACGTGTTGTGCGCAGTGCACTTGCAGCGAATGGCCAGCAGGTTACCGCAGACGGCGCGCGGATTGGCCATCGGTCACCGACTGCGCGAATCAGCCCGCGCCGGGACTACACTCGGTGCGTGCCGTTAAATCCATGCAAAACGCTGATGATTCAAGGCATCAACGTACTCGTGGGAAGTGGCCATCCTTCATTTGGATATTTCGGTTGAACATTCCGAGCGACGCGAGCCTCAAACCCTGAATCGCCGTACCGCCTGGCTGCGTGGAATCACTCCACCGGGTCCACCGGGCATCGGCTACGCCGGAGAGCACCTGATGACGCGCCAATTACGCCAGCTTCGCGAAACATCCTCCACCCACACCCTGTGCCAGCGCTTTCAGAGCGTACGCGACCGTACCGAATTTCTGGTCGAGCCGCTGAGCGCCGAGGATATGGTGGTGCAGTCGATGCCCGATGCCAGCCCGGCCAAATGGCACATGGCGCACACCACATGGTTCTTCGAAACCTTTCTGCTGGCGCCGAACCTGCCGGCGTACGAAGCGTTCGATCCGACGTTCGGCTACCTGTTCAACTCTTATTATGAAGCTGTCGGCCCGCGTCATCCGCGTCCGCAGCGCGGCCTGATGACCCGGCCGAGCGTCGATCAGGTCCTGGCCTATCGCAGGCACGTCGACGAAAACATGACGACGCTGCTGATGACGCCGCTCAGCGACGAAATGACCAGCCTGATCGAACTCGGCCTGGCCCACGAAGAGCAGCATCAGGAACTGCTGCTGATGGACATCCTTCATCTGTTCAGCCTGTCGTCGCTGAAACCGGCCTACAGCCCGCGCTGGCCGAAAGACCTGTCCGGCCGTCGCGGTCATTTCAAGCCGCTGAGCGCCGGCCTGACCGAAATCGGCCACGACGGTGACGGCTTTTCGTTCGACAACGAAGGCCCGCGCCACACCACCTATCTGCAGTCCTTCGAAATCAGCGACCGGCTGGTGACCAACGGTGAGTGGCTGAGCTTTATTGCCGACGGCGGCTATCACACCGCGGCCTTGTGGCTGTCCGAAGGCTGGACCCTGGTGCAGGAAAACGGCTGGAATTCACCCATGTACTGGCAGCACGACGAGAACGGCTGGAAGCGCATGAGCCTGCGCGGCCTTGAGTCGATCGACCCTTCGGCACCGGTCACGCACATCAGTTACTACGAAGCCGCCGCGTTTGCGCTATGGGCCGATGCGCGCCTGCCCACCGAAGCCGAATGGGAAGCCGCCGCCCGCGCCGGTTTGCTGGAGCAAGTGGACGACGTCGCCTGGCAGTGGACGCAAAGTGCCTACAGCGCCTACCCCGGCTTCAAGCCCTCAGTGGGCGCAGTCGGTGAGTACAACGGCAAGTTCATGGTCAATCAGATGGTTCTGCGCGGCGGTGCCAGCGTCACGTCGCCCGATCATTGCCGCCTGACCTACCGCAACTTCTTCCACGCCGACAAACGCTGGATGGTTTCGGGCCTGCGCCTGGCCCGTGATAGCCGTCAACCCGGCGTGGTTGACCCGAACGACAGCGAATTCGCCCGCGACGTGGTGGCCGGTCTCGGCGCCCCGGAGAAAACACTGTCGCCCAAGTATTTCTATGACGCTGCGGGTTCCGACCTGTTCGAAGCCATCTGCGAAACGCCTGAGTACTACCCGACGCGCGCCGAAACCGGGTTGCTGAAACGCATCGCCGGCGAGATCGCCGCGACCATTCCGGCGGGCGCAGCACTGGTGGAATTTGGCAGTGGCGCCAGCGAGAAAACCCGTCTGGTGCTGGATGCCGCGCCGCACATCGCGGTGTACGTGCCGATCGACATCAGTGCGACAGCACTGAACAAGGCCGCGCGGTCGTTGCGCCAGCGTTACCCGGCGCTGAGCGTCGCGCCCCAAGTCGACGACTTCACCCGGGTGCTCACGCTGCCTGAAGAAGCCGACGGCCACACCCGCGTGGGTTTCTTTCCGGGCTCCACCATCGGCAACTTCAGCCACGAGCAGGCCGTTGATTTTCTCCACGGGGCCCATGACGTGCTGGGGGAAAACGCCCATTTCATCGTCGGCGTCGATCTGGTGAAGGACGAGCAGACGCTGGTGGCGGCGTACGACGACGCCGAGGGCGTGACCGCGCAGTTCAACAAGAATCTGCTGACCCGCATCAATCGGGAGCTGAACGCCGACTTCGACGTTTCTGCCTTCGATCATCTGGCCGTATGGAACGCCGAACAGGCCTGCATGGAAATGCACCTGGTCAGCCGCAAACAGCAGAGCGTCACCGTCGCCGGGCACACCTTCCGCTTCGCCGCCGGGGAACGCCTGCACACCGAGAACTCCCACAAGTTCACGGTTGAATCGTTCACCGAACTGGCGGCGCGCGCGGGATGGACGGTGAGCGAATGCTGGATCAGCGACGCGCCGGAAATGGCCTTGTTCAGCTTACAGGCGTGATAGGTGTTGCAGCTGTTCGCGAGCAAGCTCGCTCCCACAAGTCCGGTGGCGTGGCCGAGATCCGGAGTTAAAACCCGATCCTGTGGGAGTGAGCTTGCTCACGAAGACGGCATTTCAGGCGCTAAAGATATGCCGGATGTACGGGCCTCTTCGCGAGCAAGCTCGCTCCCACAAGTCGGTGATCAGCCCGAGACGGCGTTGTTCAGCATGCAGGCGTAAGGAATGTGTTGGGCTCAGTCCCTCAGGAATCTCCGGTGTCATTTGCAAAATGGCGCTGGTAGCATCCGTGGGCACCCTCACGGACCCCGGCGGTACAGCCGGGGATTGAGTACAACAATAATCAACAGGGAGTCAGCGATGACGGCTCAGGTCATACCTGCCGAATACGCGGCGCAGCAATCCGCCTGCGCGAGCGTTCTGTCCGACGTACGCAATCACATTGGTCACCTCACCCTCAACCGCCCTCAGGGTCTCAACGCCATCGACCTGCACATGGTCCGGCAGCTGCAGTACCAGCTCGACGCCTGGGCAAAGGATGACAACGTATACGCCGTGGTCCTGCGCGGTGCCGGCGAAAAGGCGTTCTGCGCCGGCGGCGACATCCGCTCGCTGTACGACAGCTTTCAGGCCGGTCGGACCGAGCACCTGGATTTCTTCGTCGAAGAATACGCGCTGGACCTCACCCTTCATCATTACCGCAAACCCGTCGTCGCCTTGATGGACGGCTTCGTGCTCGGCGGTGGAATGGGCCTGGCCCAAGGCGCGGACCTGCGCGTGGTCACTGAGCGCAGCCGTCTGGCGATGCCGGAAGTGGCGATCGGTTATTTCCCTGACGTGGGCGGCAGCTACTTTCTGCCCCGTGTGCCCGGTGAGTTGGGGATTTATCTGGGCGTTACCGGCGTGCAGATCCAGGCCGCCGATGCGCTGTATTGCGGGATGGCGGACTGGTACCTCAACAGCGAACGCCTCAATGACCTCGATCTGCAGCTCAATAACCTGAAGTGGAGCCTGACCCCGCTCAAGGACTTGCAGGGCGCGCTGGCCAAACTCGGCGTGCAGCACTTGCCTGCGCCGCCGCTGGCAAAACTGCGCCCGGCCATCGATCATTTCTTCGGCCTGCCGGACGTCCCGAGCATCATCGAACAACTGCTGCAAGTGAGCGTCTACGACACCCATGCCTGGGCCCTCGACACGGCCCATCTGATGCAAACCCGTTCACCGCTGGCGATGGCGGTCACCCTGGAGCTGCTGCGCCGCGGCCGGCATCTGCCGCTGGAGCGTTGTTTCGCCCTGGAGCTGCATCTGGACCGCCAGTGGTTTGAACGGGGTGACTTGATCGAAGGCGTTCGTGCCTTGATCGTCGACAAAGACAAGAAACCGCACTGGAGCCCATCCAGCGTGCAGGCATTGGATGCCGAGCACGTGGCAAGCTTCTTCAGCGGTCATGAGGGGTGACCTATGCAAGATCTTGAACTGACCGAAGAGCAAGTGATGATCCGCGACATGGCGCGGGACTTCGCGCGCAATGAAATCGCGCCCCATGCCCAGGCCTGGGAACAAGCCGGCTGGATCGACGACGCGCTGGTGGCGAAGATGGGCGAACTGGGCCTGCTCGGGATGGTCGTCCCGGATGAATGGGGCGGCAGCTACATCGACTACGTCGCCTACGCGCTGGCGGTCGAAGAAATCTCCGCCGCCGACGGCGCCACCGGCACGCTCATGAGCGTGCACAGTTCAGTGGGCTGCGGGCCAGTGCTCAACTACGGCAGCGACGGGCAGAAACGACAGTGGCTGGAAAAACTAGCCAGCGGTCAGGCCATCGGCTGCTTCTGCCTGACCGAACCCCAGGCCGGCTCCGAAGCCCACAACCTGCGCACCCGCGCGGAGCTGAAAGACGGTGAATGGGTGCTCAACGGCGCCAAGCAGTTCGTCAGCAACGGCAAGCGCGCGCAGCTGGCGATTGTCTTCGCCGTGACCGATCCGGAGCTGGGCAAGCGCGGCCTGTCGGCATTTCTGGTGCCCACGGACAACCCCGGTTACAGCGTCGACCGCATGGAACACAAGATGGGCATCCGCGCCTCCGACACTTGCGCGGTAACCCTGAGCAACTGCCGGATTCCGGCGGAAAACCTGCTGGGTGAACGGGGCAAAGGACTGTCCATCGCCCTTTCAAACCTGGAAGGCGGACGCATCGGCATCGCTGCCCAGGCCTTGGGCATCGCCCGTGCGGCATTCGAGGCGGCGCTGGGTTACGCCCGTGAGCGGGTGCAGTTCGACAAGCCGATCATCGAGCACCAGAGCATCGCCAATCTGCTGGCCGACATGCACACCCGCATTAACGCTTCGCGCCTGTTGGTTCTGCACGCCGCGCGCCTCAGAACAGCCGGCAAACCCTGTCTGTCGGAAGCGTCCCAGGCCAAGCTGTTCGCCTCGGAAATGGCCGAGTGGGTCTGCTCCAAAGCGATACAAATCCACGGCGGCTATGGCTATCTGGAAGATTATCCGGTGGAGAAATACTACCGGGACGCGCGGATCACCCAGATCTACGAAGGCTCCAGCGAAATTCAGCGTCTGCTGATCGCCCGCGAGCTGCGGCACTACGCGCTGTAAGCGACGCGCCCCTCGCCTCCTCCCCCCCAGAAACGCCGAGCCCCTCAGGGCTCGGCGTCTGTCACTCAGCGCCCGCCTGGCGCGGGGCTTGGCGCGACAAAGCTGCGTCTTCCCAACTGGAGGACAAGCAGGGTCACCGAATCGGCATTGGCCAGGAGAACTCGACTGCGTTTGCGTGCATCGCCGAGAAACGCCTCACGGGCTTCATCCATGGTTTTGCTGCGCGTGAGCTTCAGGATTGCATCATGCTCAAAGCCCTCCTCCTCATCAAAATCACGCCACTCGCCCTCCTTCAACTGCAGAAACAGCTCGTCCCGGACACTCAAATGCGACAAGCCATGGGTTTGCATGCGTTCGATATCCGCTTTCAGCTTGATGTTGTTGGCATTGTTTTCCAGGAGCAGGTCCGGATACGGCGCCGTGGTCTCCAGATAGGCGATGTCATGGGTATCGAGCACCAAGTGGGAGAGTTCGTGGATCAAGGTCGCGGCGCGATAATGGGCCGGGGAATCGAAGCCTTGGGTGGCCGCCTCGGGCGTGAGCGGGAACGGCGGCGCATCGAAATAGCGGTCGGTCAGGAACACGCGCTTTTTCGGGTCTTTCTTGATGACAAAGCCCATGGTCCCGGAATGGCCCGCGCGGCTGGTGCCCACCACAAACCGTGGTGAAGAATATGGCGACAGCGACGCATCCATGACCTCATCGAACAGCGCCTTGATCGCGCGTTCGGTATCGACCAACAGCTCGGGACCGGGCTCACTGACACCAAAAAAGTCAGCGATGATTTGCGTGACGCGCGGGTGCAGTGGCGTGCCGGGTTCATGCACGTTCAGATTATCCAGAGCGTTCTCCAAATACCGCTTGGCCTGCAGATGAGCCTCGCCGATATGCTGCGCGCGTTCGCGAAAAAACTTGCGTATCTCGGGCATGCCATTGGCTTCGATGAGCAACACGTCATCGGCGCTGACGTCCGCCGCGTGTGTGCGCAGCTTGGTCATTGCCCCGCCCCCGCCCTTCAGACCGGACTCGATGTCCAACTGCCAGCGCTGGTTGTCATCCAGCCTGAGGCGCGGGCCGGGTGTTCGGTCGGGGCCAATGATCATCCATCTGCCATCCCTGGCCTGGCGGTGCACTTCATAGACGCGTCCGGCGACTGCTGCATAGGCCTTCCCATTGGTCGGGTCCATGAACAGACTCAGCAATTCATCGCGACGCAGGTCTTTCAGCGAGATGTTCCGGGCTTCCAGCGCCTGCAATCGCTTCAACTGGTCGGCGGTGAGTGTGACGCCGACCCAGGAAAACTCTGGCGGCGTCAAGTCATCGTCGGTGATCAGGTCGCCGCCGATCAGCTCGTCCTTCTCGGCCTGTTCCCTGGCCGTCACCATCACGCCCAATGCGGCAGAAAATTCGGAAATCGCCTCGCCCCAGTGACGCCCGGCCGCCGACGCAGCCGATGCACGAAACAGCGTATGGCTCTGCCAAAACGCGACCATGACGGCAAGCTTGCCGGGCACAATGCTCAGCGCCTGCTCCAGCCCCAGCGAAGCCAGGAACTTGCGCGACGCCTGATCAGCCTCTTCGGTCGTGACCGTATCGGACGCGCCAATGTCCACCAACAGGCTCACGGTGTCGGTGAACATGAACTGCAGCGAGTTGCCTTTTTCTTCAGCCAGCGAAACCGTCACCGGCCCCGGCGTGTGAGTGGGCACATCGCCTGGTCCCTGGTCAAAAAAAGGCAGATGAGGCTCGACGAACCCGCCATGCTCATATCGCTTGCGCACCTCCGGGTCCAGTCGCTCGAGCACCAACTGTTGCAGCGTCGCGTCGCTGCGCAGATCGTCCAGCAGCGCAGACAGGCTGGCGTATTCGCGGAAGACTAAATCCGGGTGGAACACGGCATGTAAGATTACCGGGCCGCTGTCAGGGTGCTCGGCACAGATCAGGTAAACACCCTTGACGAGATCGGGGGTCATGCCCTCGTCGGCGACCAACCGCAGGGCACTGATGATCGTGCGCTCACCGTCGAACGGTTCGCGGGCAATACCGTCAGGCATCTCAACCACCCGCGAGATGAATTCGCAGGCTCGGGAACTCAGCTTTCCCTGCAGCCTCTGCTGCATCGCCACCGCTTGCATCATCGGTGGCAGTTGATTGACAAACAGCGTGTTGCGCTTTCCCCAGTTGGCGTCCGCTGGATTCAACGTCTGCCGCAACAGGGCTCGGAACCCTGCGCCGACGTCCAGCCGGCGGACAGTCCCGCGCACATAATCCTGGGTCAACAGGCGTCCGACATCGGGGTATTCGGTGGCGTGGATGTTCAGTGCCGCTTGCGGAAAATCAACGAAGCGATTGATGGCGTAGTCGGTGAGAGACTCGCTGTGCTCAAGGGTGGCGGCGGGAATCGCTGACGGGATCTGCCCAACGCCGGGGGGCGCGGCGACGTAGCGACGCTGGGTAACGGTGATCTGGTCAGGGTCCAGATCGCGCTCGGGGAAATCCTTGCCCAGCTGATCCAACAGCCTGCTGCGCGCGTATTCAGTCAGGGTCGGGAGGTCAAAGAGAAAATCCTCGTCACCTTCGCTGGCGAGAAAAAAACGACGCCATATCTCGTTATACGCACGAATGTCGCTGGCCGATGCAGACTTGAACCAGTCCGGCAACAGCTCTTCAAACAATGTGTTGTCGATTCGGACCGCCAGAGCGTCGAGCATGTCGACCAGTTGCGCATCCAGTTCGGTGGCGCGTGCAACGCGGGTGAAGAGCCCGGCTTCAAAACGACACCGCCGGGCACGGGCGCACAGTTGCTGGAGGTTCTGTAACTGGCGGTTAAACACAGTCTGTTGCAACGCCTCGATCGCATGGCCATCACAGCGACTGAAATCAAAGCGGACCTGGTCCGCCGGTTGCGCCCGCAGGTGGTTGCGCAACAGCGTACGGTCGCGCTCCCCCACCAGAGCCAACCAGCGCTCGCTGTGCACGCTGCGCAATCGCCTGCCTAGTTTGTCGGTCAATGCCTGCACGGAGTCGAAATGTTCCCAACCCTGCAGGCTGCTCCAGAACATCAAACCTGCACCGGTCCGCCGCGGCTGCCAGAGCACCATTGAATCGCTGAGGGTCGCCCCGGCGCCGGGTCCGTATACCACCGACAGCGAAAACACCTCGGTCATCGACAGGCCCGATTCGGATCTCTGCGCACGGACAGGCGCGTTGAGCACTTGCATGACCATGTGCGCCGGCTCGCTCGGAACCATCTCCATTCGCTGTCTCAGCGCCAGGTCCAGGCGCAACGCGTCTTCCCTGAGCACCAGCGCCATGGCAACCGGTTGCAGTTGCCTGTCACCCAGACGCGCAAGGGCCGTGCGCGATCGTCCAAATCGGTCGAGGTAGCGCTCGACGAAGTCCGAAGCAACGCGCTCGAGCATGACGTTAATCAGTTCGACATCAAGGTGCGCCCCCGCTGCTTGAGAAGTGAGCAGCACCTGCGCCGTGTGTGCGAGCGCATCAGGACGGTGCCCACTGACGCGCTCAAGCAACAGCGCCACCAGATCCATTGACGTGGCGCGCAAGGACTCACTGATGGCGACAGAACTCGGCTCGACATCGGAGGCGGCAACAGGCAGCGATTCCAGCCAGCGCACCCGTATCTCACTCGCGCGCAGGCCGCGTGCCGAAGCCGCGCATAGATAGCATTGCAGTGCCTGCTCGGCGTAGCTGACCAGAAAGTTGTCCAACTGGCGCAGGTGGGCCGCACTGGCATCGGATACCTGGGTTCTCTCCAGCCACGACGGGGGCGACGGCTGTAGCGCAGTGGGCTGGGAAGGTCCGGAGGCGGAAGGTTCAAGGACGGCGCTCTCAGGCTCTGGCGCCGGGACGACCTGAATCAGGTCATCGTTGGCGCTGCTGCACCAGACGGCAGCAAAGTCCATCGGTTGGTCGTGCCGCCAGCGCCCCGCCGTGAAATGCATCTGACGCGGGTCGATCAGGTAACGCACGTCCAGCGCATCGTCATACATCGCTGAGACCTTCACGGGCTCAGCCGACAACCCCGTCACGTACTGCAGGTTACGCAACTGGAGCGCAAGGACGGAGTCCACCCGTTCGCGGAACAAGGGCCCGTCGATGCTATCCAGCGTAAGGGTCAAATGACCTTCGCGCAGCAACAGAGGCTGGTCCGCCAGCGCCAGTGTCGGGCGCAACATCTCGCGCCCTTCCGGGGTCGAGCAAAACGCACTCAGCGCTGTCAGGTTGGCAAATCGACGCAGGCCTTGCTCCGGGGTAAACCACAGCAGCGGCAGCTCGGCCGGGGAGAAATCGAAAACCAGTGTACCGGCCAGTTGTGTGGCTGTTCCGTCGGCCAGGTGCAGCACAAGACGTCTGCAGCGCAGCTCAGCTTCCGACGAAATGTAGTGCGGTCCGGACATGAGCAACGGCCTCAGCATTTCGTGCTCCTGCCGACTGAGATTACCCTCGTGGCCATAGCGGTAGAGCTCATGGCACAGGCTGGTCGCGTAGACCTGAACCGCCACGTCGCGGCAGGAACCGGCCGGGCGTTGATGGCTCCAGTAATCGCGCAGCAACTGGGCGAATCGGTCAGGCAGCGCAGACATCGTGTCGGTTATGGCCTGAGCGAACAATTGTGAGTCGCGTTCGCTCACCACTCGGCCCTGTGCATCCAGGAATTGCGGCGTCACGCCCGGCGCCTGCTCGGCATGGCAAAACGCTTCAAACGCCGTTTGAGAGAGCGTCTGGGTCATCAGCACAAGCTCATCTCCGGTGCCGAAAGCCGGTTGCGCCATGCGCATGAGGTGCCTCGCCGGATCAATCTGCTGATCCGGCAAGAGCCGACGCAGTTGCAGGGCCAGCGCGGAGGTGACAGCCCCAACCAGGTCTGGCGTCAGCTTCAGTCGCTCGGTGAACTGCCTGACCGAATTTGCCTGATATTCGACGATGGCCTGCATCTGGGCCTGAAAAACGTTGTCGTCGATTTTTTCGTACTCGAACGCCGCCGAAGGGTCGTTGTTTGCAAACCGGCCGAGCAATGCCTCCAGCAACTGCTGGCGACCGTCGAAGGCCTCGACGCCGGACGCCAGCGTGAACAGGAATATCCGTGGGTCGCTGGTCTGGCCGTGGCTGAACATCAGCGCAGCACTGAGTTCCAGCGAAGTAGGCAGGCCGTCATTGAGCAGCAACCGATCGACCCTGACCGGATCGGGATCATCGGCGGCCATCGCGCCTGCCGCGCGTTTAAGCCAGGTCTGTTCAGATGAGCGGAGCACGCCGGCAGCAACGGCGCGGTCGACTCCGTCGAGAAAGCGCTGTCGCAGTGACGCGCTGTTGAAGTACGTGGTGGTAACGGTAGGCATTGCAGCTCCTTGAGCACAAACGCCCGCGGCTGGCATCGGCCAGGCAGGGGCAGGAAAGGCTGGGAGCGTAGGGAAGAAATCCACCGCAACTGCGGTACATAACGCTGTACACGGGGAGGGAAATTCAGGATTGAATGGCGAAGACGCGGCGACGTCCGGCGATGAATGCGAAAGGCCTGCACGTTGAGTGGCGTGCAGGCCTTTTCATCGGAAGACAGTCCAGCCGATCAGGCTTTCGACGTGCGCTCAACGTGACCGGCGAAGGCGTCGATGATGTTCTGCAGGAACGGGCGGGTTTTCTCGTTCAGCTTGCCCTGTTCGTCAAAGAAGGTGCCCGCGTTGCCCAGGTACGCTTCCGGCTGCTGCATGCACAGCACGTCGAGGAACACGAAGCACTGGCGCAGGTGCTGGTTGGCGCCAAAACCGCCGATGGCGCCCGGCGAAACGCTGACCACCGCCGCCGGCTTCGCACTGCCCCACGCGCTTTTGCCGTAGGGGCGCGAGCCGACGTCGATGGCGTTCTTCAGCGCGCCCGGCACCGAGCGGTTGTATTCCGGGGTAACGAACAGAAAGCCGTCTGCCCCCTGCAAGGCTTCACGAAAGGCGGTGTACGCGGCGGGCGGCGAATCATGGTCGATGTCTTCGTTATAGAGCGGCAGGTCGCCGATTTCGACGATGCTCAGTTTCAGGCTTGGCGGCGCCAGTTCGGCCAGTGCACGGGCCACTTTGCGGTTGATGGAATCTTTCCTCAAGCTGCCGACGATGACTGCAATCGAATGAACCTGGCTCATGAAACGGACCTTCTGCTGTTGGAGGAGATAACAGTTATAGATGAAACATGGGCGCAATTCTGTGTTGTTTTTCCGTTGCTAATCATCGAAGGGTTCGATGCTGTAGCGTGGGTTATCGGCGCATGTGCGTCGCGCGGGGCGCGCAACCTGCGCTCGCGACTATTTTCCCGAGGGCCGAAAACTCCCCCTGAAAACCGCGGTCTGACTGCCTTAGGCGAATAAGGTCCTGATAGAAATTTGGGAATTACCTTACAAGCGGACACGGTTTATTCACTCGCGGTGTTAGGATGCGAGCGAAAACGAGCAGTTATTTCCAGAGGTTACAAAGCAAATGGCTTCAGTTCTAGTTGGGCAATTTCATGCGCGGGACGCGGAGGGACGCGTTTACTCGGTGCATGAATTCCGTGAATCACAGCCCGATGAGGCTGATGGCAAGGAGCCCGTTTCAACTTATCGCCTGGCCATTGGCGACCGCGTCAAGCACTTGAGCGGAGAGGAATTCGAGTTGATTCAAAGCAAGGTCGTACTGACAAGAGAGCGCTGAGGCGCTGCTGCAAGCCCGGCTCTTTACACACAGGCCACTCACGTCGCGCGGCCACGAGTCAGGCCATAAGGGCTTGCAGCTTTAATCGACGACAGGCCCGTCGAACAGCAGATACCAGAAAATCGCCGCCTCTTGCGTACCCGGATCTATCGCGCGATAACGCAGATGATCCACCCCGCCGACCACAAATCCGTAGCGCTCATATAACCGACACGCCGCCAGATTATTGTTCTGGGTTTCCAGGGTGATGCCCGGCAGACCACGCTTGCGGCTCCAGAACTGCGCCACGTCCAGCAGCTTTTGCGCCACGCCATTGCGCCGCGCCCCGGTGTCGACTGCCAGCTCATCGATGTGGGCGAAACCGTTCCAGTGCTGGCTGACCACCACATGCCCGACCGGCTGTTCATCGAGCCAGGCCACCAGCACAGTGCTGTCGGCGGCGTCCCGATAATGGCAGAACTCTTCGGAATCGATACCGTAGTTTTTCAGGTAGGGCTCGACAGGTTCGACGGGCCACTGCGCCACGGGCTCGCCGATCTGCACCCGGGCATAACCGGTAACGGTGAACGTGAATTCGCTGTTGAGGATGTAATCCTCGAAGCACTCGTCAGCGACACGAATGCTGAAAGTCGGGCTGGACGTGTTCACCATGGGCCTCCTGCACCATTACCGGATCGACATCACCTTCTCTCAAGGCCGCTGCCTGGCGCAAGCAGGGCCTTGAACGCCGCTGCCATCGTCAGGCTTGGGCCTGAGTCTGCGCCTCGAGCAACTGGGTCCACAGGGCCGGAGCACCCGCGGATTTGGCGATCACGGCCAGACGTGCTTCGTGTTCCGCCAGCTCGGCCTCGCTGGCGACGATGATGCGGCCCGGCGTGCGGTTGGCGATCCGGCGGATCTCGGAAGGACGATCAGCGCCGCCCTCTCCATCGTTGTTGCCGGCCAGCGACAGGGTCGTCTGGCCACCGGTCATCGCCAGATAGACTTCCGCGAGAATCTCGGAGTCGAGCAAGGCGCCGTGCAGTTCGCGGCCGGAGTTGTCGACGTCGTAGCGTTTGCACAGGGCGTCGAGGCTATTGCGCTGGCCCGGATGCCGCTCGCGGGCCATGGCCAACGTGTCGAGGATGGTGCAGTAGCTGCTGAGGTTGGCGCGATCGTGCTGGCCGATCAGGGCAAATTCGTTGTTCAGAAAGCCGACGTCGAACGCCGCGTTGTGGATGATCAGCTGAGCGCCTTTGATGAACTCGAAGAATTCGTCGGCGACTTCGGCAAAACGCGGTTTGCCGATCAGGAACTGGTCGGTGATGCCGTGAACACCAATGGCGCCCTCGTCACTCTCCCGGTCCGGTTGCAGGTAAACGTGGAAATGCCGCCCGGTCAGACGCCGGCCAACCAGCTCGACGCAGCCGATTTCGATGACCCGATGGCCATCCGTGACGGGCATACCGGTGGTCTCGGTATCGAGGACAACCCTTCGTTCAGTGATGATGTTTTGTACAGTCATTGCCTACCGCCTCAGCTTCAGGCGCGGATATTAGCATGGGGGTTTTGGGATGTGGGCGGCCTTGCCAGACCGCACCTGCCAGTGTGGGAGTGAGCTTGCTCGCGAAGAGGTCAGTGCCTCCACTCAATCTCTAGCAGCCGGAATGCCGCATTCGTGAGCAAGCTCACTCCCAAAGGGCCCGTGTTTGCTCCACGACCGCGCAGCATCTGGACGACGGAGATCCCGCGCAGGACTCAGCCATCAGCCGTGCTTGATACCGCGCACTTCATCCACCCCACGGTTCGCCAACTGGTCGGCGCGTTCGTTGCCGGGATGGCCGATATGCCCGCGCACCCACTTCCAGCTCACGTTGTGCCGGCTGACCTGCTCGTCCAGCTGCTTCCACAAATCGGCGTTTTTAACCGGTTCTTTCGCCGCTGTCTTCCAGCCGCGCTTCTTCCAGTTGGTCATCCACTCGGTGATGCCTTTCATCACGTACTGCGAGTCGGTCACCAGGATCACTTCACATGGCCGCTTCAGCTCTTCCAGGCCGCGAATGGCGCCGAGCAGCTCCATACGGTTATTGGTGGTGTTGGCTTCACCGCCCCAGAGTTCTTTTTCAACGCCTTTGCACACCAGCAACGCACCCCAGCCGCCAGGGCCCGGGTTGCCCTTGCAGGCGCCATCGGTGAAGAGTTCTACGGTATCGCTCATTACGATGTTTCCAGAAAATTGAGAAAGCGTGGCGCCGGCCGGACAATCAAGGCTCGGGCGTGCGCCGATTGACCTTGGCCATGGGCAACGGCAGCAGTTTGCCCATCGGCTCGCGACGCGGCATGCGCACAGGCCGCAATCCGACACTCATCTTGCGCGCGATCAATAGATAGAAGCCGCCGCCGGGACTTTGCCAGCCATCGCCGAGACGTTCGAGTCCGGCCAGACGGGCCTGCCACTTGGGCGAAGCGAGCGGCGGACGATAGCACCCGAAGCGGCGTTTCTCCAGCGCGAAGCCCAGCAGGTTGAGCCAGTCGCCGACCCGTGAAGGCGAGATGCAGCGGGCCCTGCGCAAGGCATCGTTGGCAAAGAAATGACGAATGCCCCAGGTGCTCCAGGGATTGATCCCGACGATCACCAGGTGCCCGCCGGGACGCACGCTGCTGGCGGCTTCGCGCAACAGGCCGTGGGGCGACAGGCAGAAATCCAGGCCATGCTGCATGACCACCACATCGGCGGCGTGCTCGCTCAACGGCCAGGCCTGCTCTTCGCAGACAATTTCAACGCCCGGCAACGGCGCGCCCAGCCGCACGTTGCGCTGCACTTGCTTCGCCGCTGGCGGCGTCTGTGCCGACGGGCCGTAATGCACCAGATAGCCGCCAAAAAAACGTTCGAGCTCTTGCTCCAGCACGCGGCTTTCTTCTTCCAGCAACAACTGCCCCAGGGGCCCGGACAGCCAGTCGCGGGCGGCGCTGATCAGCTCAAGCCATTCAGGGTCGGCCTGGGCGAACGCTTCATCGGTCATTTCCGGTCTCCATGAGAGGGTCATTGCGATAGAGACTCGCCTCGAGTCAGTTCAGACCCTAAGATGCTTCTCTATGTTTCCAGCCAAGCGAACCGCGCCATGATACAGGTCGATGCCCTGCCCGCTTTCAGCGATAACTACATCTGGTTGTTACAAGACAATGCCGTCAAGCGCTGCGCCGTGGTTGACCCGGGCGATGCTGCCCCCGTCATTGCCTGGCTGGAACGCAACCCGGACTGGCGCCTGACCGACATTCTCATCACCCATCACCACGCGGACCACACCGGCGGCGTCGCGCAACTTAAAAGGCTCACCGGCGCCAAGGTCTACGGCCCGGTCAATGAGAACATTCCGGCGCGGGACGTGGCCCTGTCCGACAACGATGAGCTCACCGTACTCGGCCTGACATTTGCCGTCCATGCAGTCCCGGGCCACACCCTGGGCCACATCGCCTTTTACCACGCCGACGCGCAACAGCCGCTGCTGTTCTGCGGCGACACGCTGTTCGCCGCCGGTTGCGGGCGGCTGTTCGAAGGCACCCCGCAGCAGATGCATCACTCCCTGAGCCGGCTCGCCGAGCTGCCCGACAGCACCCTTGTCTATTGCGCCCACGAATACACACTGAGCAATCTGCGCTTTGCCGTCGCGGTCGAGCCGGAGAATGCCGACGTAGTGGAACGCTTCGAGCAAGTGACGCAATGGCGTGCACAAAATCGCATCAGCGTGCCGTCGACGCTGGCACTGGAGCGCAAGACCAATCCGTTTCTGCGAGCCTCTGTCATCTCCGTGAAACAAAAAGCAGACGAACGGAGCGGAACCCACAACGCGACGCCCACAGAGGTCTTTGCGGTGCTGCGGGCATGGAAAGATAAGTTCTAAACAGGCAGCGAATCAGCACGGAAATTCTGAAAGGTTGACCGTTCAGCAGCCACTTTCTAGAATCGCCCGACATTTTCGCCTGGAACTATCCCCCAGCCAATGTCGTCATCTATACGTAAAACCTTCAATTCCGACACATTGACTCGGTTGGCCCAGGCAATCGCGGTGGTCGCGAGCGCGACACTGGCAGGCTGCCAGAGCACCGGCGGCCTGGAATCCGGCAGCGGCGCCAGCGCCGCTCACCCCGTCGCCAGCACCAAACCAAAACCTGTTTATATCGCGCGCAAACCCGTGCCGCTGGCCCCGCCCCATGATGTCTGGGAGCGCATGCGTCAGGGTTTCCAGCTGCAAGACGGCAACGACCTCAACCCGCGCATCGATCAGCAACGCCTCTGGTACGCGAACAACCCGTCGTTTCTCGAAACGGCCGGGAACCGCGGCAGCTTGTACATGCACTACATCGTCGAGCGACTGGAAGAGCGCAACATGCCCCTCGAGCTGGCGCTGCTGCCGGTGATCGAGAGCGCGTACAACCCGATGGCCTTGTCGCGCAGCGATGCGGCGGGGATCTGGCAGTTCATTCCGTCCACCGGCCGCTACTTCAACCTGCGCCAGACCAATTTCTACGATGGCCGCCGCGACATCACGGCGTCCACCACGGCAGCGCTGGATTACCTGACCAAGCTGCACGACATGTTCAACGGCGACTGGCTGCTGGCACTGGCAGCCTATAACGCCGGCGAAGGCACAGTCAGCCGCGCCATCGAACGCAACGAAAAGCTCAACCTGCCCACCGATTACTGGAACCTGCCGCTGCCGCAGGAGACCCGCGACTACGTGCCGAAACTGCTGGCGCTGTCCCAGGTGGTCATGTCGCCGGACGCCTATGGCGTCAACCTCAACCCGATCGACAACAAGCCGTACTTCCAGGTGGTCGAGCTGAATCAGCGCATGGACCTGTCGAAAGTCGCCGCCATGGCGAACATCGACGAAGACGAGCTGGTGCAGCTCAACCCTGCGTTCAAGAAGCGCCTGACCATCGACGGCCCTCAGCACTTGTTAGTGCCCACGTCAAAATCCCAGTTGCTGACGGCGAACCTGTCGAACATGAAGCCCGAGGAGCTGGTCGACTGGCAGCAATACCGCGTACGTCCGGGCGATAGCCTGGCCAGCATCGCCAGCCGCTACAAGGTCTCGACCAGCACCCTCAAGGACATCAACAAGCTGTCCGGCAACCAGGTGAAACGCGGCCAGGCGCTGACGATTCCGGTGCAACCGGGCATGCAATATGCGATGCCGGTGTTCGAAGAAGTTGCCGAGGTGGACGAGAAGCCCGCGCGTACCCGCAGCTACAGGGTGAAAAAGGGCGACAACTTGGTGCAGATCGCGCGTATCAATAAGGTCGACGTCAAGGATTTGCAGCACTGGAACAAGCTGTCCGGCCAGAACCTTAAGGTCGGCCAGACGCTGGTCATGCAGGACAACAGCAAACCGGCGAAAGCCAGCTCCCGTGCCGTGGCCAAGGCCGACAGCAGCGCCAGGGGCGAGGACGCCGGCAAGAAGTCGATGCAGTACAAGATTCAGAAAGGCGATTCGATGTACCTCGTCGCCAAGCGCTTCAACGTCGAAATGCAGCACCTCAAGCGCTGGAATCCGCGCAGCGGCCAGGCGCTCAAGCCAGGGCAGACGTTGACGGTTTATTTGCCCCATTGATCTAGCGCCCGCCACGCTCTGGTGGGAGCCAGCGCGCTCCCCCAGGCTCTCGCCCAGGTCGGCACCCTCCAGCCGCCCGCACCACCCTTTTTCCAGCCGATACAAGCTGTTACTGTGACCGACCGCTGCCTGGATCGACCGCCGACTTGATACGTCACCTGCTGCTGACTTTCAGCCTGGTCTTGAGCACGACAGCCGCCGCGACCATCAGCGAAAGCCATGGTTACGCACAATTCGGCGTCCTCAAGTACCCTGCCAGCTTCACGCATTTCGACTGGGTCAATCCTGAGGCGCCGAAGGCTGGCACCCTGCGAATCATGGCCAACGGCACGTTCGATACCCTCAACCCCTACACCTTCAAGGGCAGCAGCCCGATTTCGACGCCCAACTTCGGCCAGTATGGCGTCAGCGAGCTGAACGAACCGCTGATGGTCGGCACCGGCCAGTACGACCCCTCTGGCGATGAACCCACCTCCAGTTATGGCCTGATCGCTAAAACCGTCGAATACAGCGACGACCGCAGCTGGGTGGTGTTCAACCTGCGCCCCGAAGCACGTTTCCACGACGGCAAGCCGATTACCGCCTACGACGTGGCGTTCTCCTACAGAACGCTGCTGAAGGACGGTCATCCGCAGTACCGCACCGCGTTGCAGGAAGTGCAGCGGGTGGACATCCTCAACCGCCACCGCATTCGTTTCGTGTTCAAGCGCTCCGGCAATCCATTACTGATTCTGCGCCTCGGCGAGCTGCCGGTTCTGCCGCAGCACTACTGGAAGAACCGCGACTTCAAGGCCACCTCCTTCGAGCCTCCGTTGGGCAGCGGCCCCTATCGCATCACCCAGGTGCGGCCGGGGCGCAGTCTGGTGTTCGAGCGCGTGAAGGACTATTGGGGCAAGGACCTGCCGGTCAATCGCGGCAAGTACAACTTCAACCGAGTGGAAGTGGAGTTCTACCGCGACGCCGACGTGGCGTTCGAAGCGTTCAAGGCCGGTGAGTTCGACATCTACATCGAGCATCAGGCGAAGAACTGGCTCACCGGTTATGACTTCCCGGCGGTGACCGAGGGCAAGGTGATCAAGGCGCAAATCCCGCACCAGATCCCCACCCAGACCCAAGGGCTGTTCATGAACACGCGTCGCGGCGCGTTCGCCGACATCCGCGTGCGCGAAGCCCTGGGGCTGATGTTCAACTTCGAGTGGACCAACCGCACGCTGTTCAACGACGCCTACATGCGCTCGACGAGCTACTACCCCAACAGCGAATTCACTTCCAGCGGACTGCCCGCCGGCCGCGAATTCCTCATGCTCGCGCCCTACCGCGAGCAATTGCCGGCCAAGCTGTTCACCCAGCCCTTCGAAGTGTCGAAAACCGACGGTGGCGGCGTGCCCCGGGATTCCATTCGCAAGGCGCTGGGGCTGCTGGCCGACGCGGGCTGGACATTCACCGAGCGCGGCTTGACCAACAGCGCAGGGCAGCCGTTGCGTTTCGAAATACTTCTGGTCAATCCCAACCTAGAACGAATCCTGCAGCCTTACATCGAAGACCTCACGCGGATCGGCGTCGACGCGCACCTGCGCACCGTTGACCGCGCCCAATACAAACAGCGGCTGGACCAGTTCGATTTCGACATGATTCTGATGACCCTGAACCAGACCCTCAGTCCGGGGCTGGAGCAATGGCAGTATTTCCATTCCAGCCAGGCCAACATCAAAGGCAGCAAAAATTACGCGGGTGTTGCCAACCCGGTGGTCGACAACCTGCTCAACCAGTTGCTGGCGGCAAAAACCCGGGATGACCAGGTGGCGGCCACCCGCGCTTTGGATCGCGTGTTGCTGTGGCAGCACTACATGATTCCCAACTGGTACCTCAATAATCATCGTCTGGCGTACCGCAACCGGTTCGCCATGGTCACCACCCCGCCCTACACCCTGGGCCTGCGTGCGTGGTGGCTCAAGCCTTCGGAGAAAACCCAATGACTGCCCTGCGCTCCCTCACCCGCGCCGGCGGCCTGTTTCTGAGTCCGTTCGTGCTGGCCCCGCTTCTGCTGGGCGTGACCGGTGCAGCCCAGGCGGCCCCGCAACACGCCATCACCCTATACAACGAAGCGCCGAAATACCCGGCCGACTTCAAGCATTTCGATTACGTGAACCCGGACGCGCCCAAAGGGGGCATTCTGCGCAGCGCCGGTTTTGGCGGCTTCGACAGCCTCAACCCGTTCATCAGCAAGGGCGTGCCTGCCGACGACATCGGCCTGATCTACGACACCCTCGCCCGCCAGGGCCTGGACGAGCCGTTCACCGAGTACGGCCTGATCGCCGGCAAGATCGAAAAAGCCCCGGACAACAGCTGGGTGCGTTTCTACCTGCGCCCCGAAGCTAAATTCAACGACGGCCATCCGGTGCGCGCCGAAGACGTGGTGTTCAGCTTCGAAACCCTGATCAAGGACGGCTCGCCGCTGTACCGCAGTTACTACGCGGACGTCGATCAGGCCGTCGCCGAAAACCCGACCACGGTGCTGTTCAAGTTCAAGCACAACGACAACCGCGAACTGCCGCTGATCCTCGGCCAGTTGCCGGTACTGCCAAAACATTGGTGGGCCACCCGCGACTTCAGCAAAGGCAACCTGGAAATTCCGCTGGGCAGCGGGCCGTACAAGGTGGTCGAGGTCAAGGCCGGGCGCTCGGTGCGCTACGAGCGGGTCAAGGATTACTGGGGCAAGGACCTGCCGATCAACAAGGGCTTCTACAACTTCGACCGGTTGTCCACCGACTACTACCGCGACAACACGGTGGCGCTCGAAGCACTGAAAGCCGGCGCCTTCGACTACTGGCAGGAAATGGCGGCGAAGAACTGGGCGACGGCCTATGACGTTCCGGCTGTCAGACAGGGCCGTCTGATCAAGGAAGAAATTCCCAACGGCAACCCCCAGGGCATGCAGGGCTTTATCTTCAATCTGCGCAAACCGATGTTTCAGGACGTGCGCGTGCGTCAGGCCCTCAGCCTGTTGCTCGACTTCGAGTGGACCAACAAGCAGCTGTTCTTCGGCAGCTACACCCGTACCAAAAGCTATTTCGACAATTCCGACATGGGCGCCAAAGGCCTGCCGACGCCTGCCGAGCTGAAGATTCTCGAACCTCTGCGCGGCAAACTGCCGGAATCGGTGTTCACCGAGGAATTCAAACTGCCGGTCACCGATGGCAGCGGCATCATCCGCGAGCAACAGCGCAAAGCATTTCAGTTGCTCAAGGAGGCCGGCTGGAAGATCGTCGGCGACAAGATGGTCGACACCGAAGGCAAGCCCGTCACCATCGAGTTTTTGCTCGCCCAGACCGAATTCGAGCGGGTGTTGCTGCCGTACAAACGCAACCTGGCCGACATCGGTATCGACCTGGAAATCCGTCGGGTCGACGTCTCCCAGTACATCACCCGCCGCCGCTCACGGGACTACGACATGATCGTCGGCAGTTTCCCGCAATCGAGCTCGCCGGGTAACGAACAGCGCGAATACTGGGACTCCTCCGCCGCCGACAAACCGGGCAGCTACAACGTGATCGGCCTCAAGGACCCGGCGGTCGACACGCTGGTGAACGGCTTGATTAACGCGGACTCGCGCCAGAGCCTGATCGACCACACCCGCGCCCTCGACCGCGCGCTGCTGTGGGGCTACTACGTGATCCCGAACTGGCACATCAAGACCTGGCGCGTGGCGTACTGGGATCACCTGGGCCACCCGGGAAAAACCCCGCTGTACGATATCGGCACCGTGACCTGGTGGGTCAAACCCGACGCGACGCCGGCCATTCCCGTGCAAGTCGCGCCAGATCAAGTGCCGGCCGACGCCGAGTCATCAAAAGGCACGGAGCAATAACATGCTGGCCTACATCCTGCGGCGCTTGCTGCTGATCATCCCGACCCTGTTCGGCATTCTGCTGATCAACTTCGTCATCATCCAGGCGGCACCGGGCGGTCCGGTGGAGCAGATGATCGCCAAGCTCGAAGGCTTCGAAGGCGCCACCAGCCGCATCGCGGGCGGCGGCGCGGAAGTCTCGGTGGCCGGCTCGACCTATCGCGGCGCCCAGGGCCTGGACCCGAGTTTGATCAAAGAAATCGAGCACATGTACGGCTTCGACAAATCGGCGCCGGAACGCTTGTGGATCATGGTCAAGAACTACGCCCGGCTGGATTTCGGCGACAGCTTCTTTCGCGACGCCAAGGTCATCGACCTGATCGTCGAGAAGATGCCGGTGTCAATCTCCCTCGGGCTGTGGAGCACGCTGATCATGTACCTGGTGTCGATCCCCCTGGGGATCGCCAAAGCCACGCGACACGGCAGCCATTTCGACGTCTGGACCAGCTCGGCGATCATCGTCGGCTACGCCATCCCGGCGTTCCTGTTCGCCATCCTGCTGATCGTGGTATTCGCCGGCGGCAGCTATTTCGACTGGTTCCCGTTGCGCGGATTAACGTCGAGCAACTTTGATGAGATGAGCTGGCTGGGCAAAGTGGGCGACTACTTCTGGCACCTGGTGCTGCCGATCACCGCGCTGGTCATCGGCAACTTCGCCACCATGACCCTGCTGACGAAAAACAGCTTTCTCGATGAGATCGGCAAGCAGTACGTGATCACCGCCAAAGCCAAGGGACTGACCCAGCGCCGCGTGCTCTACGGCCACGTATTCCGCAACGCCATGCTGCTGGTGATCGCGGGTTTCCCGTCGGCGTTCATTGGCATCTTCTTCACCGGTTCCCTGCTGGTGGAAGTGATCTTTTCCCTCGACGGCCTAGGCCTGATGAGCTTTGAAGCCGCGATCAACCGTGATTACCCGGTGGTGTTCGGCACCCTGTTCATCTTCACCCTGCTGGGGCTGGTGGTGAAACTGATCGGCGACCTGACCTACACGCTGGTTGACCCACGCATCGACTTCGACCGCAGGGATCATTGATATGACGCTGTCCCCTCTCAATCGACGCCGTTTCGAACGCTTCAAGGCCAACAAGCGTGGCTGGTGGTCGCTGTGGCTGTTTCTGATCCTGTTCGGCGCCAGCCTGGGCGCCGAGCTCATCGCCAACGACAAGCCGCTGGCCGTGCGCTACGACGGCGAGTGGTACTTCCCGGTGTTCAAGCGCTACCCGGAAACCACCTTTGGCGGCGAATTCCCGCTGGAAGCCAACTACAAGAGCCCGTACATCAAGGAGCTGCTGGCAGCGAAAGACGGCTGGACGCTGTGGGCCCCGATTCCGTTCAGCTACCAGAGCATCAACTACGACCTGAAGGTCCCGGCCCCTGCGCCGCCTTCGCGGGAGAACCTGCTGGGCACCGACGATCAGGGCCGTGACGTGCTGGCGCGGGTGATCTACGGCTTCCGCGTGTCGGTGCTGTTCGCCCTGACGCTGACGATCCTCAGCTCGATCATCGGCGTGATCGCCGGGGCGCTGCAGGGCTTTTACGGCGGCTGGGTCGATCTGATCGGCCAGCGCTTCCTGGAGATCTGGTCCGGGTTGCCGGTGCTGTATTTGCTGATCATCCTCGCCAGCTTCGTCCAGCCCAACTTCTGGTGGCTGCTGGGCATCATGCTGCTGTTTTCGTGGATGAGCCTGGTGGACGTGGTGCGCGCCGAGTTCCTGCGCGGCCGCAACCTGGAATACGTGCGCGCTGCCCGGGCGCTGGGCATGGAGAATGGCGCGATCATGTTCCGCCACATCCTGCCCAACGCGATGGTCTCGACCATGACCTTCATGCCGTTCATCCTCACCGGCGCAATCGGCACGCTGACCGCGCTGGACTTCCTCGGCTTCGGCCTGCCTGCCGGCTCGCCTTCCCTGGGCGAACTGGTGGCGCAAGGTAAATCCAACCTGCAGGCACCGTGGCTGGGCATCAGCGCCTTCGCTGTACTGGCGATCATGTTGAGCCTGCTGGTGTTCATCGGCGAATCCGCCCGCGACGCATTCGACCCGAGGAAATGAGATGAATCAGGACAATCTAGTCGAGATCCGCGACCTCTCCGTCGAATTCGTGAACGGCACCAACGTGCAGCGGGTGGTCGAAGGCATCAGCTTCGACATCCGCAAGGGCGAAACCCTGGCGCTGGTCGGCGAAAGCGGATCGGGCAAGTCAGTCACCGCCCACTCGATCCTGCGATTGCTGCCCTACCCGCTGGCGCGCCACCCGACCGGGACGATTCGCTACGCTGACGACGACCTGCTGAAAGTCAGCGAGAAGCGCCTGCGTGGCATTCGCGGCAACCGCATCGCGATGATCTTCCAGGAGCCGATGACCTCGCTGAACCCGCTGCAGTCCATCGAAAAACAGATCAACGAAGTGCTCGGCCTGCACAAGGGCCTGACCGGCAAAGCCGCGACGCGACGCACGCTGGAGCTGCTGGATCTGGTGGGCATTCCGGAACCGGCCAAGCGCCTGAAAGCCTTGCCCCACGAGCTGTCTGGCGGCCAGCGCCAGCGGGTGATGATTGCGATGGCCTTGGCCAACGAGCCCGAGCTGCTGATCGCCGATGAGCCGACCACTGCGCTGGACGTCACCGTGCAGCTGAAAATCCTCGAGCTGCTCAAGGAATTGCAGGCCCGGCTGGGCATGGCCTTGCTGCTGATCAGCCACGATTTGAACGTCGTCAGGCAAATTGCCAACCGCGTATGTGTCATGCAGCGCGGTTGCATCGTCGAACAGGCATCGTGCGAAGAGCTGTTCCGCGCGCCGCAGCATCCGTACACCCGTGAACTGCTCAGCGCCGAGCCCAAAGGCGGGCCGGCGAACAATCCGCCGGGCGCGCCGATGCTGGAAGTCGAGGACCTACGGGTCTGGTTTCCCATCAAGAAAGGCGTGTTCAAGCGCACAGTCGATCACGTCAAGGCCGTCGACGGCATTCACTTCAGTCTGCCCAAGGGCCAGACGCTGGGGATTGTCGGCGAGAGCGGCTCGGGCAAATCGACGCTGGGCCTGGCGATCCTGCGGTTGATTCGCAGCGAAGGCGAGATACGCTTTCATGGGCAATCGCTGGCGGGAATGAATCAGCATCAGGTCAGGCCGCTGCGGCGACAGATGCAGGTGGTGTTCCAGGACCCGTTCGGCAGCCTAAGCCCGCGCATGTCGGTGTGTGACATCGTTGGCGAAGGCCTGCGGATCCACAAGATGGGCACGCCGGTGGAGCAGGAAGCGGCGGTCATCGAAGCGCTCAAGGAAGTGGGCCTTGATCCAGCGACCCGGCACCGCTATCCCCATGAGTTTTCCGGGGGACAACGGCAAAGGATCGCCATTGCCCGGGCATTAGTGTTAAAACCGGCGCTGATTTTGCTGGACGAGCCGACTTCGGCCCTCGACCGCACCGTTCAGCGTCAAGTGGTGGAGCTGTTACGCTCCCTGCAAACCAAGTACAACCTGACGTATTTGTTCATCAGCCATGATCTGGCGGTGGTCAAGGCGTTAAGCCACCAACTGATGGTGGTGAAACAAGGCCAAGTGGTCGAACAGGGTGTGGCAGAAGACATCTTCGCCGCGCCGCAACATCCTTATACACAGCAGCTGCTGGAGGCCGCCTTCTTGGCGCCGGCAGCTGTCGATTAACCTGAAGAGGAACAAAACAATGGGTTTTCTCGCCGGTAAGCGCGTCCTGATCGTCGGTGTCGCCAGCAAATTGTCCATCGCATCCGGTATCGCTGCCGCCATGCACCGCGAGGGCGCTGAGCTTGCCTTCACGTATCAGAACGAAAAACTCAAGAAGCGCGTCGAGGAATTCGCCGAGAGCTGGGGTTCGAACGCTGATCTGTGCTTCCCTTGCGACGTCGCCAGCGACGAAGAAATCGCCAAGGTTTTCGAAGAACTGAGCAAGAAGTGGGACGGCCTGGACTGCATCGTGCACTCCGTGGGCTTCGCGCCGGGCGACCAGCTGGACGGTGACTTCACCCAAGCCACCACCCGTGAAGGTTTCCGCATCGCTCACGACATCAGCGCCTACAGCTTCGTGGCCCTGGCCAAAGCCGGCCGCGACCTGATGAAGGGCCGCAATGGCAGCCTGTTGACGCTGTCGTACCTGGGCGCCGAGCGCACCATGCCGAACTACAACGTGATGGGTATGGCCAAGGCCAGCCTTGAAGCCGGTGTCCGTTACCTGGCCCGCAGCCTCGGCCCGGAAGGTACCCGCGTCAACGCAGTATCGGCTGGTCCGATCCGTACCCTCGCGGCGTCGGGTATCTCGAACTTCCGCAAAATGCTGGCCGCGAACGAGGCACAGACTCCACTGCGTCGCAACGTGACCATCGAAGAAGTGGGTAACGCAGGCGCGTTCCTGTGCTCTGACCTGGCGTCCGGTGTCAGTGGCGAGATCATGTACGTCGACGGTGGTTTCAACACCACGGCGATGGGTGATCTGGAAGGTTGATGGTTGCCTGCCCGTTTTCAGCGTGATGACGCTCTGAAAACGGGCGCAAGACCTGCAAGCGCCGGCTAGCTGGCGAAAGCGGTGGATCAGACGGCCCTGGGGCTTAATGATCTGCCGTTTTTTTTGCCTTGGGTTCTGCCTAACGGCAGACGCTCTTGATCTTGCCCTACCCCAGCGAATACAAAAAAGCCCCGACTCTCGCGAATCGGGGCTTTCTGTTAACAGCATCCTGCGTCGATCAATACTTCTCGATCTTCGCCGCCGCTTCCAACTGCTTACGGTAGGCCGCGAAATCCTGCTGCCCCTCACGGGATGACAGGAAACGACGGTACTGGCTCTTCTCCTCATCCGACGCCGGAGCCGCCTGATTCACGCCGTTCAGACGCACAATCACAAAGCTGCCATCCGCCGCCGTCAGACTGCCATAAACCGGCTTGTCCTTGCCTTCCGGCTTCGGCATACGGAACACCGACTGCAGCACCTGAGGATCAACACCCTCCTGGCTGCGTGAGGCCGCCTCCACGACCTTCCAGCTCTGACCTTCCTGCTTGGTGGCCGCGTACGGCACCTTACCGTCACGCAGGCCTGCAAGGAGCGCTTCGCCCTTGGCCTTCACCGCATCGCTGGCATGTTCTTTCGCCAGCTGCGCACGAATCGGCGCCGACACCGCTTCCAGTGGCAGTTGCTCAGGCTGACGGTGCTCTTTGACATGCACCACCACCACGGTCTCAGGATCCAGCTCCAGCGCAGAACTGTTGGACCCTTCTTCCATCACTTCCGGACTGAAAGCCGCCTGAATCACCGCACGGTTGGCTGCAATGCCTTCGCCACCCTCGCGACCGAACGGCGCAGTCGTCTGCACTTTCAGCCCCAGGTCCTGAGCCGGCTGCGACAGATCCGACGCTTCGAACGCCGCATCTTCCAGCTTCTTGCTGGCATCGACGAACTTCTGCTCGACCTGCTGAGACTTCAGCTCGTGGGTCAGCTTCTCCTTCAGGCTGGCGAACGTCGGTACCGACGGCGCTTCAACGCCCAGCAGCTTGATCAAGTGCCAACCGAACTGACTGCGAACAGGCGCTGAGACCTGATCCTTGTTCAGCGCGTACAGCGCGTCTTCAAAGGCTGGGTCATAGACACCCTTGTCGGCGTAGCCCAAGTCACCGCCCTTGGTCGACGAGCCCGGATCCTGAGAGAACTCCTTGGCAAGCGCAGCAAAATCTTCACCTTTGGCCACGCGCTGCTGGATTTCTTCAATCTTGGCTTTGGCCTGAGCGTCCGTGGTCTTGTCGTTGACTTCGATCAGGATGTGCGCCGCGCGGCGCTGCTCGGCCAGGTTGGCGATCTCTTTCTGATAGGCGGCCTGCAGGTCTTCATCCTTCACCGACACCTTGTCGAAGAACGAAGACTTCCTCAGTTCGATGTAGTCGAGCACCACTTGCTCAGGACTCAGAAACTCTTTCGCGTGCTGATCGTAGTGCGCCTTGACCTCGTCGTCGGTGACTTTCGCGCTGGTCGGATCGGCCGGCAACGTCAGGGTGGCGAAATCGCGGGTCTGCTTTTCGAGGCGGGCGAACGCGTCAACTTGAGCATCCGTGACGAACGCACTGCCGCCGATACCGGCACGAATCTGGCCGATGAGCATTTCCTGACCAAGGATCTGGCGGAACTGCAGACGGGAATAACCGAGCTGGCGAATGACCTGATCGAAGCGATCAGCGCTGAATTTACCGTCGACCTGAAATTCAGGGGTCAGCAACATCTGTTGATCCAGCGCGGCTTCGGAGAAACCGAACTTCGAATCAGCGGCGCCCTGCAACAACAGCTTGCGGTCGATCAAGCCTTTAAGGGCCGAATCACGCAGCATCTTTTCGTTGAGCATTGCAGGGTCGAAATCCTTGCCCAGCTGTTGCATCAGCTGGCGGCGTTGCATTTCAACCGCTTGACCCAGTTCTGCCTGGGTGACTTCCTCGCCATTGACCTTCGCAGCATCCTGCGAGTGGCTGGTGGCCCGGAAAATGGCATCGAACCCGGTCAGGGCCATCAGAGCGATGATGACCCCGATGATGGTTTTGGCAATCCATCCCTGTGAATTGTCCCTGATATTCTGCAGCATGTATCCCCCAGAGGGTTGTACTCGACTCACCAGGCTGCTGCACACGGTAACGCGGAGCGTGGGTTGAATCCGGATAGAAGAAAGGCGCATCCGAGGATGCGCCTTCTCGTAACTTGCAAAGCGGACGGGGTTCGATGTGCGTTCCCCGAGTGACAGTCCAGCGCTTGAGCAACCGCACTTGCCGCTTCACGCCCCGAACAGAGATAACGCTGTCCTGGGCGGGCAAAGTAAAAAGAAACTTAGTTGACGGCTTCTTTCAGAGCTTTACCGGCTTTGAAGCCTGGTTTCTTGGCCGCTGGAATTTCCAGGGTTTTACCGGTCTGAGGGTTACGGCCGGTACGGGCAGGACGATCAGTGACGGAGAAAGTGCCGAAGCCTACCAGTACAACAGAGTCGCCAGCCTTGAGAGCGCCAGTGACGGATTCGATTACAGCGTCCAGCGCACGGCCAGCAGCAGCTTTCGGGATGTCAGCGGATGCGGCGATGGCATCAATCAGTTCCGACTTGTTCACTCTAAGTCCCCTTATATATTTGAGTATTTCTAAGTTTTTTTTGGTGTAACCAAACGAACACTGAGCGGCCTGAACAGGCTTGAAGAGCCGCTTTATAGCAAGGGCTCCAAAAACCTGTCAAGGAAGGCCTCCCAGACTAATGCGTGCTGATCCTCTCCTTGGCGTCAGACTCGCGCTTTTCATCCTTGGCAACCATCTCGGGAGCCACGTCCGGCAAGGGCTCCGGCGCGTATTGCAGCGCAATTTGGAGGACCTCGTCAATCCATTTAACCGGTTTGATCTGCAGGTCGGCCTTGATGTTGTCCGGGATCTCTTTGAGATCTCGCACGTTCTCTTCGGGGATGATCACGGTCTTGATGCCACCACGGTGAGCGGCCAGCAATTTCTCCTTGAGACCACCGATAGCCAGTACCTGTCCGCGCAGGGTGATTTCACCCGTCATGGCCACGTCGGCGCGGACCGGAATCCCCGTCAGTGCCGACACCAGCGCCGTGCACATGCCTACGCCTGCGCTCGGGCCGTCTTTTGGCGTCGCGCCTTCCGGCATATGGATATGCGTGTCGCGCTTCTCATGGAAGTCCAGAGGGATGCCCAGGCTTTTCGCACGGCTACGCACAACGGTCAGCGCGGCAGTGATCGACTCCACCATCACATCACCCAGCGAACCGG
Organism: Pseudomonas sp. HP_12; assembly: GCF_055283955.1. Taxonomy (NCBI): domain Bacteria; kingdom Pseudomonadati; phylum Pseudomonadota; class Gammaproteobacteria; order Pseudomonadales; family Pseudomonadaceae; genus Pseudomonas; species Pseudomonas sp. HP_12. The sequence continues at coordinate 32,511 of NZ_JBTOQG010000016.1, read as the reverse complement.
TCTTGATCAATTGACCCTTGCCCGGAACAACTGCCGCTTCGATGGTCAGCAGCTCGCCGCCGACCTGCGTCCACGCCAGACCGGTCACCTGACCCACCTGGTCCTGCTGCTCGGCCAGGCCATAACGGAATTTGCGCACGCCCAGGAAGTTCTCGAGCATGTCCGCTGTCACGGTCACGGAAAAACGCTTCTCGTGGGCGTGTTCCTTGACCGCCTTGCGGCATACCTTGGCGATTTGACGTTCGAGGCTACGCACGCCGGCTTCACGGGTGTAATACCGGATGATGTCGCGAATCGCCTCGACTTCGAACTCGATCTCGCCTTTCTTCAAGCCGTTGGCAGCAATCTGCTTGGGCGAGAGGTACTTGGTCGCGATGTTGATCTTCTCGTCTTCGGTGTAGCCGGGCAGACGAATGACTTCCATACGGTCGAGCAGCGCCGGCGGAATGTTCATCGAGTTGGCGGTGCACAGGAACATCACGTCGGACAGGTCGTAATCGACTTCCAGGTAATGGTCGTTGAAGTTGTGGTTCTGCTCGGGGTCGAGCACTTCCAGCAACGCCGACGCCGGGTCACCGCGCATGTCGCTGCCCATCTTGTCGATTTCATCGAGCAGGAACAGCGGGTTACGCACACCGACCTTGGTCATTTTCTGGATCAGGCGACCTGGCATCGAACCGATGTAAGTCCGACGGTGACCGCGAATTTCAGCTTCATCGCGCACGCCGCCCAGGGCCATGCGGACGAACTTGCGGTTGGTCGCGTGGGCAATCGACTCGGCCAGCGAGGTTTTACCCACACCAGGAGGACCGACCAGGCAAAGCACCGGGCCACGAATTTTCTTCACGCGCTTCTGAACGGCGAGGTATTCGAGGATCCGCTCTTTGACTTCGTCCAGACCATAGTGATCGGCGTCGAGGATATCTTCCGCACGGGCGAGATCCAGACGGACCTTGCTCTGTGCCTTCCACGGCACCTGGACCAGCCAGTCGATGTAGGAACGAACGACGGTGGCCTCGGCAGACATCGGCGACATCTGCTTGAGCTTGTTCAGCTCGGCGGTGGCCTTGGTCATGGCGTCTTTGGGCAGGCCGGCGGCATCGATGCGCTTTTTCAGCTCCTCGATTTCGTTATGGCCTTCCTCGCTGTCTCCGAGCTCCTTCTGAATGGCCTTCATCTGCTCATTCAGGTAGTACTCGCGCTGACTGCGCTCCATCTGCTTTTTCACGCGACCGCGGATGCGCTTCTCGACCTGCAGCAAGTCGATTTCGGCATCCAGCAACGCCAGCACGTGCTCAACACGGGCCGACAGGTCAATGATTTCGAGAATTTCCTGCTTCTGCTCGATCTTCAGCGCCATGTGGGCAGCCATGGTGTCGACCAGACGACCCGGCTCATCAATGCTGTTGAGGGAGGAAAGCACTTCGGCCGGGACTTTTTTGCCCAGCTGCACGTATTGTTCGAACTGAGCCAGCAGGCTGCGAACGAAGACTTCGGATTCACGATCCGGCGCGTCGACCTCATCGATCAGCGCAACCTCGGCGCGGCAGTGGCCGTCCACCTCAATGAAGCGCTCGACCGAGCCACGCTGCTCGCCTTCGACCAGAACCTTCACAGTGCCGTCCGGCAGCTTCAGCAACTGCAGCACGGTGGCAACGGTGCCAACGTTGTACAGCGCCTCTTCACCGGGATCGTCATCGGCCGGGTTTCGTTGCGCAAGCAGCAGGATCTGCTTGTCGCCGGACATCGCCGCTTCCAGGGCCTCGATCGACTTCTCGCGCCCCACGAACAGCGGGATAACCATATGCGGGTAAACCACAACATCGCGCAGTGGCAAGAGAGGCAGTTCAATGGTCGTCTTCATGATTTCGCCTCTACGGCGGCCTTCAGGCCATGGACAGATATAAATAAGCTGAAAATCAAGATGGGGGTTGAACCTTAAAAAAACAAGCGCCGGCTTGAGTTAAAGCGAAAGGACTCGGAAACGCAGACCGGCTTTGAAGGAAACGCGAAAAGGGCCCGAGGGCCCTTTTCGTTTCCAGTCGCCCTGTGCGTTGCCAGCAGGCTACGCGTCGGGTGCCGCCTTGGCAGGTGGCTCGCTGTTTTCGTAAATCAACAGCGGCTTGGAGGTGCCCTCGATCACGCTCTCGTCGATCACCACCTTGCTCACGTCGGACTGCGACGGGATCTCGTACATGGTGTCGAGCAGAACGCCCTCGAGGATGGAGCGCAGACCGCGAGCACCGGTCTTGCGCTCAAGCGCACGACGGGCAACCGATTTCAGCGCATCCGGGCGGAACTCAAGGTCCACGCCTTCCATCTCGAACAGCTTGCCGTATTGCTTGGTCAGCGCGTTCTTCGGCTCGGTCAGAATCTGCATCAGCGCAGCTTCGTCCAGCTCGTCCAGCGTCGCCAGAACAGGCAGACGACCCACGAACTCCGGGATCAGACCGAACTTGACCAGATCGTCAGGCTCGACTTCACGCAGGGATTCGCCGACCTTCTTGCCCTCTTCCTTGCTGCGTACTTCGGCGTTAAAGCCGATGCCGCCTTTGGTGGAGCGATTCTGGATGACCTTTTCCAGGCCAGAGAACGCACCGCCACAGATGAAGAGGATATTGCGCGTGTCCACCTGCAGGAATTCCTGCTGTGGGTGCTTGCGACCACCTTGCGGCGGAACGGAAGCCACGGTGCCTTCAATCAGCTTCAGCAAGGCTTGCTGCACGCCTTCGCCCGACACATCACGGGTGATGGAAGGGTTGTCGGACTTGCGCGAAATCTTGTCGATTTCGTCGATGTAGACGATGCCCATCTGGGCCTTCTCGACATCGTAATCGCACTTCTGCAACAGCTTTTGAATGATGTTCTCGACGTCCTCACCCACATAACCGGCTTCGGTCAGGGTGGTGGCATCGGCAATGGTGAACGGAACGTTGAGCAGACGTGCTAGCGTCTCGGCCAGCAAGGTCTTGCCGGAGCCCGTCGGGCCGATCAGCAGGATGTTGCTCTTGCCCAGTTCAACGTCGTCGTTTTTCTTGTCGCGCTGGTTCAGCCGCTTGTAGTGGTTGTACACCGCTACTGCGAGAACCTTTTTGGCACGTTCCTGACCAATGACGTATTGGTCAAGGATGCCGCTGATTTCTTTAGGCGATGGCAGTTTATGCGCGCTGCTCTCGGCCTGTGCTTCCTGCACCTCCTCGCGGATGATGTCGTTGCACAGGTCGACGCACTCGTCACAAACAAATACCGAGGGGCCGGCAATCAACTTGCGCACTTCATGCTGGCTTTTGCCGCAGAAGGAGCAATAAAGCAGTTTGCCGTTGTCCTCGCCGTTGCGGGTGTCAGTCATTCGATCGATCCAATCCGGTAGGCTTGCAACACAAGATGAGGGCAATTGCTCGATTTTTCAAGTCCACAGGCGGCACGGATGTATCAACCGCCCGGGATTATTGCCCTTCACGCAATCATTTGGTCATTTGACGCCGGTCGATCACCGAGTCCACCAAACCGTATTCAGCAGCGCGTTCGGCGCTCATGAAGTTGTCGCGGTTGGTGTCGCGCTCGATCGCTTCCAGCGTCTGGCCGGTGTGGTGCGCCAGCAGTTCGTTCAGACGTTGACGGATGAACAGGATTTCCTTCGCGTGGATATCAATGTCCGACGCCTGGCCCTGAAAACCGCCCAACGGCTGGTGAATCATGACGCGTGAGTTCGGCAGTGCGAAACGCTTGCCCTTGGCACCACCGGCCAAAAGGAAAGCGCCCATGCTGCACGCCTGACCCATGACGGTCGTGGAAACGTCCGGCTTGATGAACTGCATGGTGTCGTAGATCGCCATGCCCGCAGTCACCGAACCGCCTGGGGAGTTGATGTAAAGATGGATGTCCTTGTCCGGGTTTTCCGCTTCAAGGAACAGCAGCTGCGCCGAGATGAGGTTGGCCATGTAATCTTCAACCGGACCGACCAGGAAAATGACGCGTTCCTTGAGCAGGCGGGAGTAGATGTCATAGGCGCGCTCGCCACGGGCGGACTGCTCGATAACCATCGGGACCAGGCCGCCAGCGGCCTGGATGTCAGAGTTCTGCTGAATATAAGAATTGCGGGACATGTCTCGCATTCACTCCCAAATAGTCATGTCTTGAATACGCATAAGCCAGCGCGAAGGCTGGCTTATGGTGTTTTCGAACGAGAGAAGGAAATCAGTCGGCTTGTGGAGCTTCAACCGGCTTGACTGCCTCTTCGTACGAGACCGCTTTGTCGGTCACGCTCGCTTTCTGCAAAACAGTATCCACAACTTGTTCTTCCAGCACAACCGAACGAACTTCGTTCATTTGCTGTTCGTTCTTGTAGTACCAGGCCACAACCTGCTCTGGCTCCTGGTAAGCGGAAGCCATTTCCTGGATCAGCTCGCGAACGCGGGTGTCGTCAGGCTTGAGGTCGAATTGCTTGACGACTTCAGCCACGATCAGACCCAGTTCGACGCGGCGCTTGGCCTGCTCTTCGAACAACTCTGCCGGCAGTTGGTCAGGCTTGATGTTGCCGCCGAACTGCTGAACAGCCTGAACGCGCAGACGGTTCACTTCGTTTTCCAGCAGCGCTTTAGGCACTTCGATCGGGTTGGCGGCCAGCAGACCGTCCATTACCTGATTTTTGACCTTGGACTTGATGGCCTGACGCAGCTCGCGCTCCATGTTCTTGCGAACTTCGGTGCGGAAGCCTTCGAGGTTGGTTTCCTTGATGCCGAACTGCTTGAAGAACGTTTCGTTCAGCTCAGGCAGGGTCGGTGCCGACACGGTGTTGACCGTGACGGTGAACTCGGCGGTTTTGCCGGCCAGTTCAAGATTCTGATAATCCTCAGGGAAGGTCAGGCTCAGAACGCGCTCTTCGCCGGCTTTGGCGCCGACCAGACCGTCTTCGAAGCCCGGGATCATGCGACCCGAACCCAGCACCAGCTGAGTACCGGTGGCCGAACCGCCAGCGAATGCTTCACCGTCGATCTTGCCGACGAAGTCGATGTTCAACTGGTCTTCGTTTTGTGCCGCACGGTCAACGACTTCGAAGCTGACGTTCTGCTTGCGCAGGATTTCCAGCATGTTGTCCAGATCGGAATCAGCGACGTCAGCCGACAGACGCTCGACGGAAATGGAGTCGAAACCGGCAACGGTGAATTCAGGGAACACTTCGAAAGTAGCGATGTACTCGAGGTCCTTGCCCTTTTCGAAGGTTTTTGGCTCGACGGAAGGTGCGCCAGCCGGGTTCAGCTTTTGCTCGACGACGGCTTCGTAGAAGGTCGCCTGGATCAGGTCGCCCAGTGCTTCCTGACGAGCACCGTCTTCGTAACGCTGGCGGATCACGCTCATAGGCACTTTGCCTGGGCGGAAGCCCGGGATCTTGGCTTTACGTGCGGTCTGCTGCAGACGCTTGTTGACTTCAGTCTCGATGCGCTCAGCGGGCACGCCAATGGTCATGCGGCGCTCGAGAGCGGAAGTGTTTTCAACAGAAACTTGCATGGATATTCCTCGTTGCACAGACGTTAGCCGGCCGTTTCCGACCCCAGAATCAAGGGCAAGCATTCTAGTGGGTCAAACTCAAGAAGTCACCCTACTGAACAAGGGTAAATAAAGTGGCATGCAGCCCGGGAATCACAGACGACTGTTTCAGCCTGCGGGAGGTGTCTGGAACGCACCTGATACGCCCCTATATAAAGGAAGCAAAAGGACGACCGAAACATGATCCAGTCCCTGGAAGCACACCGGACGAGCCCTGTGTCATGGGCCCATCAAGCTCGCACTGCGTTAAAACGCAGTACGCTGAAACAAAAAAAGCCGCACAAGGCGGCTTTCTTTCATCCCTCAACACCCCAGGTGTTGCGAGAGCTTTAACTGGTGCGGACGGAGAGACTCGAACTCTCACACCTTTCGGCGCTGGAACCTAAATCCAGTGTGTCTACCAATTCCACCACATCCGCGTTTGAAGCGCTTAAAGCAAAGGCGCCAGATTATGAATCTGGCGCCTTTTCGAATATGGGGTGGACGAAGGGGATCGAACCCTCGACAACGGGAGTCACAATCCCGTGCTCTACCAACTGAGCTACGCCCACCATATTGCGTTGTAACCGACGCATTCAAACTGAATGCTACTTGTGCCAAAGCTGCCTAATGGCGCACCCGGCAGGACTCGAACCTGCGACCATCCGCTTAGAAGGCGGATGCTCTATCCAGCTGAGCTACGGGCACTTATTTCATTTGCCTTCGTGAGACTGCAAATTAAGAGCTTTCAATCACGCTGAGCCGATCTTAACTCTACCTGACTTATTCAACCTTTCGACTTGATCCGCCGCTTCCGGCTTATCCTGTGTGGGGTTGTGCCCGACAAGTGCGACGAATCTTATAGACGGTCCAAAAGGTCGTCAACACTTTTTTCTAAAAAATTCAGTTAATTAAAGGGCTTAGCTTATTAAGCGGACCAACCGTCTTTGCCCTTGCGTCAGGTCATGCGAGAATGCGCGCTCTTTTTCCCTCCCCTTCCGATGGTTAATCACGCGTAATGACTGCAAAACTAATAGACGGCAAAGCGATCGCAGCCAACCTGCGCCAGCAGATCGCCCAACGAGTCGCCCAGCGTCGCGAGCAAGGCCTGCGCACGCCCGGCCTCGCGGTGATTCTGGTCGGCAGCGACCCCGCCTCTCAGGTTTACGTCTCGCACAAACGCAAAGACTGCGAAGAGGTCGGCTTCATCTCCCAGGCCTATGACCTGCCCAGTGAAACCACCCAGACCGAACTGACCGATCTGATCGATCGTCTCAACGACGACCCGGCCATCGACGGCATCCTGCTGCAACTGCCGCTGCCAGAGCATCTGGAATCCTCCAGCCTGCTGGAGCGCATCCGCCCGGATAAAGACGTCGATGGCTTCCACCCCTACAACGTAGGCCGGCTGGCCCAGCGCATTCCGCTGCTGCGCCCGTGCACGCCCAAGGGCATCATGACCCTGCTGGAAAGCACCGGTGTCGATCTGTACGGCAAGGACGCTGTTGTGGTGGGCGCTTCCAACATCGTCGGTCGTCCAATGGCGATGGAGCTGCTGCTGGCGGGCTGCACCGTGACCGTGACTCATCGTTTCACCCAGGATCTGGCCGGACACGTGGGTCGTGCCGATCTGGTGGTCGTGGCAGCAGGCAAGCCCGGCCTGGTCAAGGGCGAGTGGATCAAGGAAGGCGCGATCGTCATCGACGTGGGCATCAACCGTCAGGATGACGGCAAGCTGGTGGGCGACGTGGTATACGAAACCGCCCTGCCCCGCGCCGGCTGGATCACGCCGGTGCCAGGCGGCGTCGGCCCGATGACCCGCGCCTGCCTGCTGGAAAACACGCTGTATGCGGCTGAGACGCTTCACGGCTGATTTCCCAAGCCCCGAGTGCCAAAGCGCGCACATGAAAAACGGCACCCGAGGGTGCCGTTTTTTTATGCGCAGAACGTAGAAGCGTGCAGGTTACTTCTTCGCGGCTTCCCAGCTCTTCAAGAGGTCCGAGTAAGCGATGGTTTCGCCCTTCGGTTTCTCGTTGGCCAGTTTGCGTTGTGGCGCGAGGAATGCACCGTTACTCTTCTCGGCCTTGGTGTACCACTCTTCGGCCGAGGTTTCCGGGTTCATCTTCGGCGCGCAACCGCTTGGTTCCTGAACCTTGGAGCGCTCGATGCGGGTCATGATCGCATCCTGATCCTTGGCCAGACCGTCGAGGGCCGCCTGCGCGGTTTTCTCGCCGGTAACGGCTTCAGCCACATGACTCCACCACAATTGAGCCAGCTTCGGATAGTCCGGAACGTTGGTGCCGGTTGGCGACCATTGCACGCGGGCCGGGCTGCGATAGAACTCGACCAGGCCACCGAGTTTCGGTGCCAGGGCGGTCATCTCTTTGGAGTTGATGTCCGATTCGCGAATCGGCGTCAGGCCCACGATGGTTTTCTTCAGCGAGACGGACTTCGACGTCACGAACTGCGCGTAGAGCCAGGCGGCCAGGCGTTTCTTCTCTTCGGTGGACTTGAGGAAGGTCCAGGAGCCCACATCCTGATAACCCAGCTTCATGCCCTCTTTCCAGTAAGGACCTTTTGGCGATGGCGCCATCCGCCATTTCGGCGTGCCGTCGGCGTTCATGACCGGCAGACCCGGCTTGGTCATGTCAGCGGTGAAAGCGGTGTACCAGAAGATCTGCTGAGCGACGTTACCCTGGGACGGCACCGGGCCGGACTCGGAGAACGTCATGCCCGCCGCTTCAGGCGGCGCGTAAGCCTTGAGCCAGTCGATGTACTTCTGAGTGGCGTACACAGCGGCCGGGCCGTTGGTGTCGCCGCCGCGGGTGATGCTCGAACCGACCGGGTGGCAGTCTTCTACGCGAATGCCCCACTCGTCGACCGGCAAACCATTCGGCAAGCCTTTGTCGCCGCTGCCGGCCATGGAGAACCAGGCATCGGTGAAGCGCCAGCCCAGGGACGGGTCTTTCTTGCCGTAGTCCATATGGCCGTAGACTTTCTTGCCGTCGAGCTCTTTGACGTCTTCGCTGAAGAACTTGGCGATGTCTTCATACGCGGACCAGTTCACTGGAACGCCCAGCTCGTAGCCGTATTTGGCTTTGAACTTCTCTTTCAGATCAGGACGCTCAAACCAGTCGGCGCGGAACCAGTACAGGTTGGCGAACTGTTGATCAGGCAGTTGATACAGCTTGGCCGGCGTGATGACTTTGCCGGACGCGTCTTTGACTTCAGGCGACGTGGTGAACGAGGTACCGATGAAGTCCTTCAGGTCGAGCGTCGGAGAAGTGACTTTCGCCCCTTCCGGGCTGGCCATCAGGTCTGTCAGAGACATCGCCTTGCCGTAGCGGAAGTGCGTACCGATCAGGTCAGAGTCGTTGACCCAGCCGTCATAGATACTCTGGTTGGACTGCATGGCGGTCTGCAGTTTCTCGATCACGTCGCCTTCCTGCAGCAGGTCGTGGGTGACCTTGATGCCGGTGATTTCGGTGAACGCCTTGGCCAGGGTTTTGGATTCGTATTCATGGGTGGTCAAGGTTTCGGAAACCACCTTGATGTCCATGCCGCGGAACGGCTCGGCGGCCTTGATGAACCACTCCAGTTCCTTGAGCTTCTCGGCATCGGAGAGCGTGCTCGGCTTGAACTCGCTGTCGGCCCACTTCTTGGCCGCATCCTCGTACTGATCAGCCCAGGCCGACACGCTCAAGCCACTGAGCATTACCATCGTCGCTACCGTCACACTATGTCGCAGCTTGTTTTTCTTATTGAACATAGACACCTCTTGTGTTGATTCTTATGTGATCCCGCGTTTCAACCTTCGCTTAAACCTTCTCAACCCCAGCGCATCACCACCAACAGCCAGACCAGGGACAACCCGGAGGCCACCCAGATATCCCAGCTCGTCGCGCCGATGACCAGCAGATGCAGGTAGGCACTTCCGAGCAGGCCGATGAACAGACGATCGCCGCGTGTGGTGGCAATCGGTAGAAAACCACGACGTTCAATGCTCGCCGAACGCAGTTCCCAGGCCGTCATCGCAACCAGAATCGCAGCGATGGACGCAAAGAAAATAGCAGTTGGCAGGGTCCAGGACATCCACTCCATTTTTCGACTCCTCAGACACGACCAAGAGCGAAGCCCTTGACCACGTGATTACGAACGAACCAGATAACCAGCATGCCCGGCAGAATGGTCAACACCCCCGCCGCTGCCAGCACCCCCCAATCGATCCCCGACGCCGAAACGGTGCGGGTCATGACCGCTGCGATCGGCTTGGCGTTGACCGAGGTCAGCGTCCGCGCCAGCAGCAACTCGACCCAGGAGAACATGAAGCAGAAGAACGCCGTCACACCGATGCCCGAGCCAATCAGCGGGATGAAAATCTTGCCGAAGAACTTGGGAAAGCTATAGCCGTCGATGTAGGCCGTTTCGTCAATTTCCTTGGGAACGCCGGACATGAAGCCTTCCAGAATCCAGACCGCCAGCGGCACGTTGAACAGGCAGTGCGCCAACGCTACCGCAATGTGCGTGTCGAACAGGCCGATGGACGAATACAGCTGGAAGAATGGCAGCAGGAAAACCGCAGGTGGCGCCATCCGGTTGGTCAGGAGCCAGAAGAACAGGTGTTTGTCGCCGAGGAAACGATAGCGTGAAAACGCGTAGGCCGCAGGCAATGCGACGCTCAGCGATATCACCATATTCAGGCAGACGTAGTACAGCGAGTTGATGTAGCCGCTGTACCAGCTTTCGTCGGTGAAGATCACCTTGTAGTTCGCCAGCGTGAAGTCCTGTGGGAACAGGGTCAGGCCGCCGAGGATTTCGGTGTTGGTCTTGAACGACATGTTGATCAGCCAGTAGATCGGCACCAGCAGAAATAGCAGGTAGATCCACAGCGGTATGAGCTTTTTGAACGACACTTTCTCGCGCTTGTTCATGGGCGCTCCTCAGTTCTTTTCGCTGTGGGTCATGGCGGTGTAGAACACCCACGACACCAACAGAATGATCAGGAAATACACCAGCGAGAACGCCGCCGCAGGGCCCAGGTCGAACTGGCCGAGGGCCATGGTCGTCAGGGTCTGGCTGAGGAAGGTCGTCGAGTTGCCCGGACCGCCACCGGTAAGCACGAACGGCTCGGTGTAGATCATGAAGCTGTCCATGAAGCGCAGCATCACCGCGATGAGCAGCACGCTTTTCATCTTTGGCAGCTGGATGTGTCGGAACACCGCCCAGTTGGACGCCCGATCAATACGCGCCGCCTGGTAGTACACGTCCGGAATGGCGCGCAGACCCGAATAGCACAGCAACGCCACCAGCGAGGTCCAGTGCCAGACGTCGATGACCAGCACGGTCACCCAGGCGTCCGACGCATTGGCCGCGTAGTTGTAGCTGATGCCCAGCACATCGTTGAGGATCCAGCCCAGCAGACCGATGTCGCCACGGCCGAAGATCTGCCAGATCGTGCCGACCACGTTGAAGGGGATCAGCAGCGGAATGGTCATGACGATCAGGCACACCGACGACCAGCGTCCCTTGGTCGGCATGGTCAGGGCGATGCCGATGCCCAGCGGGATTTCGATCAGCAGCACGCAGGCGGAGTAGATGAACTGACGCAGCAGCGAATCATGCAGGCGCGGGTCCTGCAGCACTTGCCGGAACCAGTCGGCGCCGACGAAATAACGGCTGGACTGGTCGAAGATGTCCTGCACCGAATAGTTGACCACGGTCATCATCGGAATGATGGCGCTGAACGCCACCAGCAGGAACACCGGCAGCACCAGCCACCAGGCCTTGTTGTTTTGCACTTTAGTCATGGGACACCTCGCTGGCCGGCAATGTGTTCGTCGCGGCCTCCAGCAGAAATTCATCGGCGTAGAGCATCAGCCATTGCGCGGGGAAACTGATCCAGGCCGGGCCCTGGGGCACAGGCTTGTCTTCCTGCACGCGCACTTTCAACAGCTGGCCGGCCAGTTTCAGGGTGAGGATCTTGTAGGTCCCCAGGTCCTCGACGTAGGTCACTTCAGCCTGCATGGCGTCATCAACCGGGCCGTCCCAGACGTGCACGAACTCGGGACGAATCCCGACTTTCAACGTGCTCCACTGAGTGGCGGCCAGGCGCTGCTGCAAGGCTTCGGACAACGGCAGATGAATGCCGCCAAAGCCCACGCCGCCGGCTTCAGGCTTGACCTCGATGAGGTTCATGCCGGGGCTGCCGATGAAGTAGCCGACGAAGGTGTGGTGCGGCTTTTCGAACAGTTCGCGCGGGGTGCCGAACTGGACGATCTGACCGCCGTACATCACCGCAATCTTGTCGGCGAAGGTGGAAGCCTCCAGCTGATCGTGGGTGACGTAGACCATGGTGATGTTGAACTGCTCGTGAATCTGCTTGAGCTTGCGGCGCAGCTTCCACTTCAGGTGCGGGTCGATCACGGTCAGCGGTTCGTCGAACAGAATCGCCGACACGTCATCGCGAACCAGCCCGCGGCCCATGGAGACTTTCTGTTTTTCGTCAGCAGTGAGGCCTTTGGCTTTCTTCTTCAGCAACGGCTGCAGATCCAGCACGTCGGCGATTTCCTGCACCTTGATCTTCACTTTCGCTTCCGGCATGCCCTGATTGCGAAGCGGGAAAGCGAGGTTGTCGTACACCGTCATGGTGTCGTAGACCACCGGGAACTGGAAAACCTGAGCGATGTTGCGCTCCTCCGGCGACATGTCGTTGACCACGGTGGTGTCGAACAGAACCTTGCCTTCGGACGGGCTGAGCAGGCCGGAGATGATATTGAGCAGGGTCGACTTGCCGCAGCCGGACGGGCCGAGCAAGGCATAGGCGCCGCCCTGCTCCCAGATGTGGGTCATTTCGCGGATCGCATAGTCTTCAGGGCCGGTCGGATTGGCGCTGTAGCTGTGCGCGAGTTGTTGCAAGCGGATCTCGGCCATCAGGCAACCCTCGCCATGCGCAGGCCCGGCGCCTGAATCAGGCCGCCCTGCTGATCGAATACGAACAGTTTGTGAGTCGGGATGTACACGCGAATCGGCGTGTCCACGTCGTACTCATGGACGCCCGGCAAATGCAGCACCAGCGAGAAATGCTCGTTGCGCACGTGCAGGAAGGTTTCCGAACCGCTGATTTCGGCGAGCTCGACGGTGACCGCCAGTTCGAGATCGTCGTCGTTGGACGGCACCAGACTCAGGTGGCTCGGGCGCACGCCAAAGCGGTACTCGCCGTCGCCGATGGCGCGCAGGTCGACGTTCAGCGGGAAGTGCACGAAGTTGGCGAAGCTCACTTCGTTGCCTTCGATGCGACCGGGCATCAGGTTGATCGGCGGCTCGGAGAACAACTCGGCGGCCAGCACGGTTTTCGGCTGGTGATACACCTCGGGCGTACGGCCGCTCTGGATGACGCGGCCTTCGTGCAGAATCGTGGTGGTCCCGCCCAGCGCCAGCGCTTCGTTCGGCTCGGTGGTGGCGTAGATAGCGATGGTATTGCGCGTTTCGAACAGCTGGCGCATTTCCTGACGCAGCTCTTCACGCAGCTTGTAGTCGAGGTTGACCAGCGGCTCATCGAACAGAATCAGCTCGGCGTCCTTGACCAGCGCCCGCGCCATGGCCGTGCGCTGCTGCTGGCCGCCGGACAATTCGAGGGGGTGACGGCTGAGGAATTTTTCGATGCGCAGCATCTTCGCGGTTTCGCGAACCCGGCGGTCGATTTCGTCCTTCGACATCTTGGCCTGGCGCAGCGGCGAGGCGATGTTGTCGTAGACGGTCATGCTCGGATAGTTGATGAACTGCTGATAAACCATCGAGACGTTGCGATGACGCACCGCGACCTGGGTGACATCTTTGCCATTCATCAGTACCCGGCCGCTGTCTGGCTTGTCCAGACCGGCCATCAAGCGCATCAGGCTGGTTTTGCCTGATAAGGTGCGCCCCAGCAATACGTTGAATGAGCCGGGTTCAAAGCTCAGCGAAGCATCGTCGATCCAGATCTGACCGTCGACGGAGCGGCTGACGTGCTCAAGCGTGAGAGACATGGCGTGCCCTTTTTATTTGTTTTGTTCGGGGTGTTGCGTGTGTGCCGTATGGCAGGTCGTGACATCCGTTGACCGATTGTGCTGACCGCTTGTTGGATAGCGACAATCGTGCCAACCGGCCTGCTCAGGCGCTTTCTGGCTGGAATACGCGGACTAGAGCGGTTGCGACAATTTGCCGCACAGATCGGCATTCGTTGGTGAACATAAATGAACAGGAAAGGCTGAACACCTGAACAAAATGAACATTGACTTTGAACAATCCTGAACAACAATGGGTGGACGTTTTCGAGCAGGGATGCTCTGCCTAGCGGCATCTCGACAACAATAAATAAAAGCACTCGGACGGAGCCATTTCATGGCCACAGCAGGCGCATCCCCCAGCCACGACAGTATCATTCAGGACTCGTGGGCCCGTTGCCGCGAGTTCGGCCTCGACCACCAGTCACGCCCGTCTTTCGGTCGCCTGCCCGATCAGCAGGTTTCGCAACTGCTCGAGCGCCATCATTCACTGGTGCAGACCACTCACCAGCAGGTGCTGCCCTTCTACGAGAACATCCTGAGCAATTCCAATTGCCTGATCCTGCTCGCCGATCAGCAGGGCCAGGTGCTCAATTCCTGGGGCAACAAGCGCTTCGTCGAGCCGGATCAACAGCCGGGTTTCGTCGCCGGGGCCAGCTGGCTGGAGCAAGGCGCGGGCACCAACGCCATCGGCACGGCCCTGGCCTGTGAACAGGCTGTTCACATTGAACACGATGAACACTTCCTCAAGGCCAACCGTTTCATGACCGGGTCGGCAGCGCCGATTTTCGATGCGTCACGGCGAATGATCGCGGTGCTCGATGTGTCCAGCGACAGCTTCCTGCCGCCCTCCCACACCCTGGGGATGGTCAAGATGATGGGCCAGACCATCGAAAACCGGCTGATCCTCGACCAGTTCCAGCACAGCCATTTCCAGCTGGTATTCAACACCGGCCTGAACAACCTCGACAGCCAGTGGGCCGGGCTGCTGGTGTTCGACGAAAGCGGCCGGGTGCTCTGCGCCAACCGCCGTGCCGACAACCTGCTGGGCGTCAGCCTGCTCAACGCCAACATCGAAAATCTGTTCAAGGCGCCGATCACCGACCTGCTGGATCAAATGGAAGGCCAGCCCTTTCCGCTTCAGGCCTCGGGCCATAACCGTTTTCATTGCGTGCTGAAGCGGCCGAAGGCGCCGGTGCTCAAGCTCAGAACGGTGCCGGTGCCGGTGCCGACTCCGGTGCAAGTATCGGTTGCGTCTCGGTCGGCCACTGTTGGCGCCAGTGAGCCAGGGCTGGGTGATGAGCGGGTTGAGAAAGCCGCGCGCCAGGGGCAGCGACTGCTGGAGAAGAACGTGCCGCTGTTGATCCTCGGCGAAACGGGTGTGGGCAAGGAAGTGTTCGTCAAGGCCCTGCACCGTGCCAGCTCCCGCGCCGATCAGCCAATGATCGCCGTGAACTGCGCGGCGATCCCGTCGGAGCTGGTCGAAGCGGAACTGTTTGGCTACGAAAAAGGCGCGTTCACCGGGGCTCACCATAAAGGCAGCATCGGGCTGATCCGCAAGGCGGACAAAGGCACGCTGTTTCTCGACGAGATCGGCGACATGCCGCTGCCGGTTCAAGCGCGCTTGCTGCGGGTGTTGCAGGAGCGGTGCGTGCAGCCGGTGGGCAGCAGCGAGTTGTACCCGGTGGACATCCGGGTGATTTCCGCGACCCATTGTTCACTGCGCGAGCATGTGCAGAACGGGCGGTTTCGTCAGGATTTGTACTACCGCATCAGTGGCCTGAACCTGGAGCTGCCGCCGTTGCGCGATCGCAGCGATAAACCCGCGCTGGTGCGTGCCATCTGGGAACAGCACCGCGAACCGCAGCAGACAGCGGGCTTCGAGCCTCAGGTGATGGAGCTGTTTGAACGGCACCCGTGGCCGGGAAATCTGCGGCAGTTGAGCAACGTGATTCAAGTGGCGTTGGCGCTCGCCGACGATCAGCCGATCTCCACCGAGCATCTGCCGGAAGACTTTTTTGCGGACCTGGCGATGGGCTGCGAACGTGTCGAGCCCGAGACAGTGCTCAACCGCAAGGCTGCGCTGGATACGCCTGAGGAACTGAGCGAGTTGTTGCAGGCGGCAGGCGGAAATATCTCGCAGCTGGCGAAGCGGCTAGGGGTGAGCCGGAATACGCTGTACAAGCGACTGCGGGAACAGGGGTTTTGATTGGGGTTTGTCGCTAGTGCGCAGAGCCAGCAAAACCGGGAGGCGGAGTGTCAGACGAGGCATTCCCACGCGGGGCGTCTTCACAATCAGCACAGAATTGTAACGGTGGCTTGGGCAAGAAGAATTATATGGCTATATTTGGCCAATATTTCCGAATGCGAGCATACGTCATGATTATCGTCCCCCTCGGTGAGGCCAAGGACAATCTGTCAAAACTGGTAGATGACGCTGCGGCGGGCCAGACTATCACGATCGCTAAACATGGTCGCGCAATGGCGCGCCTCGTCCCGATCGGGCGGCCCACCGGTAAACGCATCGGTGCTATGAAAGGTATTCTCCAACTACCGGACGACTTCGATGCACCGCTTTCTGACTCTGTGCTGGATGATTTCGAAGGCAGTCGCCCATGAGGATACTGCTGGATACTCATATTCTTCTGTGGGCTCTGACTGACGACCCGAAGCTTTCTCCTAAAGCAAAAAAACTGATCGAAACCGCTACTGAGGTTTACATCAGCGCCGCCACGTTTTGGGAGATGTCGATAAAGATTGGCTTGGGGAAACTAACGGCCGATCTCGAGGAGATTCGCGAGTACTGCCGAGACAGCGGCTTTATCGAGCTCCCTGTCAGCGTTGAACATGGAATCGCAGTCAAAGATCTGGAACACCATCATCGCGACCCATTCGATAGGCTAATTGTTGCTGCCGCCATTACTGAACCGATGAAGCTAATTACGTCAGACGCGATGGTTGCCAGGTACACGTCACTTGCTGTTCTGGCCTAAAGCACTTAGGCGCCAAAAGCAGCAGGTCAGTCGACATCAACAATTTGCCAAACGAGCTCCGTGAGACTGATTGTTCCACCCAGAACGGGAACAATCACCGCAGATGTAACGGGTGACAGATGAACTGTGGGAGCGAGCTTGCTCGCGAAGAGGCGGTTACAGTCGCTACATCTTCATTGGCTGAAAAGCCGCCTTCGCGAGCAAGGTGGAGCGCCACCCCGGTCGCTCCCACATCAACCGTGTGCGCGGCTGATCAATCCGCCAACCGCCAGGTCGTGCCGCCTTTGCCGTCTTCCAGCACCACGCCCATGGCAGTGAGTTGATCGCGGATGCGGTCGCTCTCAGCCCAGTTCTTGTCAGCGCGCGCCTGCAGGCGTGCGGCGATCAAGGCTTCGACTTGTGCGGCATCCACTCGCCCTTCGGCGCCGGCGCGCAGGAAGTCATCGGCTTCCAGTTGCAACACGCCCAACACACTGGCCAGCTCCTTCAAGCGCGCCGCCAGACCTGCCGCTGCGTTGACATCGCTGTCGCGCAGGCGGTTGATCTCGCGGACCATCTCGAACAGAACGGCGCACGCTTCCGGGGTCCCGAAGTCGTCGTTCATGGCAGTCGAAAAACGCTCGACGAACGTCTCGCCCCCCGCAGGCTCCGCGACCGGCAAGCCTTTGAGCGCGTGATAGAACCGCTCCAGCGCGCCTTTGGATTCCTTCAGGCTGTCTTCGGAATAGTTGATCGCGCTGCGGTAGTGGCTCGACACCAGCAGGTAACGCACCACTTCCGGGTGGTATTTATCCAGCACGTCGCGAATGGTGAAGAAGTTGTTCAAGGACTTGGACATCTTCTCGCCATTGATGCGGATCATGCCGCAGTGCAACCAGGCGTTGGCGTAGGTCTTGCCGGTCGCGGCTTCGCTCTGGGCAATCTCGTTTTCGTGGTGCGGGAATTCCAGATCGCTACCGCCACCATGAATGTCGAAGGTCTCACCCAGGCAGCAGGTGGACATCACCGAGCACTCGATGTGCCAGCCCGGACGCCCCGCACCCCACGGCGATTCCCAGCTCGGTTCGCCCGGCTTGACGCCTTTCCACAGCACGAAATCCAGGGGGTCGTCCTTGGCTTCATCGACTTCGATCCGGGCACCGATGCGCAGGTCTTCGATCTTCTTGCGCGACAGCTTGCCGTAGCCGAGGAATTTGCCCACGCGGTAATACACGTCGCCATTGCCCGGCGCGTAGGCATAGCCCTTGTCGATCAGGCGCTGAATCATGTCGTGCATGCCGCCGATGTAATCGGTGGCGCGCGGCTCCATGTCCGGCTTGAGGATGTTCAGGCGCGCTTCGTCCTCGTGCATCGCGTCGATCATGCGCGCGGTCAGGGCATCGAACGCTTCACCGTTTTCACGGGCACGGTTGATGATCTTGTCGTCGATGTCGGTGATGTTGCGCACGTAGGTCAGGTCGTAGCCGCTGAAACGCAGCCAGCGGGTGACGACGTCGAACGCCACCATGCTGCGGCCGTGGCCCAGGTGGCAGTAGTCGTACACGGTCATCCCGCAGACGTACATGCGCACCTTGTTGCCATCCAGCGGTTTGAAGACTTCTTTGCTCTTGCTGAGCGTGTTGTAGATAGAAAGCACGTTGCCTACCTTAGCTCCACGAATCGCGGAGCGTCACAGTCCGGTTAAAGACCGGATGACCGGGTTTCGAGTCCTTCAGATCCGCGCAGAAATAGCCTTCGCGTTCGAACTGGAAACGGTCTTCCGGCTGAGCGTCAGCCAACGACGGTTCAGCGCGACAACCGGTCAACACCTGCAGGGAGCCTGGATTGATGTTGTCCAGGAAGGTCTTGCCCTCTTCTGCTTTCTCGGGGTTTGCCGACAGGAACAGACGGTCGTACAAACGCACTTCGCATTCGATGCTTTCGGCTGCCGGTACCCAGTGCACAACGCCTTTGACCTTGCGGCCTTCAGGGTTCTTGCCCAGGGTTTCCGGGTCGTAGGAGCAACGCAGCTCGACGATGTTGCCGTCGGCGTCCTTGATCGCTTCGTCGGCGCGAATCACGTAGCTGCCACGCAGGCGCACTTCACCGTTCGGCTCCAGGCGCTTATAGCCCTTCGGCGGCTCTTCCATGAAGTCGTCACGGTCGATGTAGATCTCGCGGGAGAACGGCAGCTTGCGCACGCCGAGTTCTTCCTTCTGCGGATGGCGCGGCAGTTCGAGGTGGTCGACCTGGCCTTCCGGGTAGTTGGTGATCACGACTTTCAACGGACGCAGCACGCACATGGCGCGCGGGGCGTTGTGGTCTAGGTCCTGACGGATGCTGAATTCCAGCATGCCGAAATCGACCACGCCGTCGGAACGGTTGGTGCCGATCATTTCGCAGAAATTGCGGATCGACGCCGGGGTGTAACCGCGACGGCGGAAGCCCGACAGCGTCGACATGCGCGGGTCGTCCCAGCCGTGCACGTGCTTTTCATCGACCAGTTGCTTGAGCTTGCGCTTGCTGGTGATGGTGTAGTTCAGGTTCAGACGTGAGAACTCGTACTGACGCGGCTTGCACGGCACCGGCAGGTTATCGAGGAACCACTCGTAGAGCGGGCGATGGCTCTCGAATTCCAGGGTGCAGATCGAATGGGTGATGCCTTCGATGGCGTCCGATTGACCGTGGGTGAAATCGTAGATCGGGTAGATGCACCACTTATCACCGGTCTGGTGGTGATGGGCGTGACGAATGCGGTAGAGGATCGGATCGCGCAGGTTCATGTTCGGCGAAGCCATGTCGATCTTGGCGCGCAGGACGCGGGCGCCGTCTTCGAACTCGCCGGCCTTCATGCGGCTGAACAGGTCGAGGTTTTCTTCGACGCTGCGATCGCGGAACGGGCTGTTCTTGCCCGGTTCGGTCAGGGTGCCGCGGTATTCACGCGCCTGCTCGGGGGTCAGGTCATCGACGTAGGCCTTGCCCGTTTCGATCAGATGGACCGCCCAGGCGTACAACTGGTCGAAATACTGCGAGGCATAACGCACTTCGCCGGACCACTCGAAGCCCAGCCATTTGACGTCGGCTTCAATGGCGTCGATGTATTCCTGGTCTTCCTTCGCCGGGTTGGTGTCGTCGAAGCGCAGATGCGTGACGCCGCCGAATTCCTGAGCCAGACCAAAGTTGACGCAAATCGACTTGGCATGACCGATGTGCAGGTAGCCGTTGGGCTCCGGCGGGAAGCGGGTCACGATCTGGGTGTGCTTGCCCGAATCCAGGTCAGCCTGCACGATGGGGCGCAGGAAGTTGGTTGGAATGGCTGGGCCTGCCTTGGAATTCGCAGCGGCATCTTGAGTGGGCTTGCTCATAGGATCCTTGTACGGGTCGCGGCCAGGAAGGCCGGTTAAATCAAAGCGCCTATCATAGCCGAAGCTGTCAAGCCCCTGACAGCGCGCTGTGACAAAACTGCCAAGATGGGCGCCCGGTCAGCGGCGGAACCTGCAGCTCAATCGCAACTACCCGAGCAACGGCTACCCTCTGTAAACTGCGCGCCTGGAGTAAATCCGAAGGACTGGCCTCGCATTCCGATGGCCGACTGCCGCGATCACTGCCTCCCATTACGACTTCAAAGAGCGAGCTGACCATGTCGAAAGTAAAGCTGACCACCAACCACGGTGAAATCGTTCTGCAATTGAACGCAGAAAAGGCGCCGCTGACTGTCGCCAACTTCATCGAATACGTCAAAGCCGGCCACTACGAAAACACCGTGTTTCACCGCGTGATCGGCAATTTCATGATCCAGGGCGGCGGTTTCGAGCCCGGCATGAAAGAGAAGAAAGACAAGCGCCCGAGCATCCAGAACGAAGCCGACAACGGCCTGCCGAACAAGAAGTATTCAGTGGCCATGGCCCGCACCATGGAGCCCCATTCAGCCTCGGCGCAGTTCTTCATCAACGTCGCCGACAACAGTTTCCTCAACCACAGCGCCAAGACCGTGCAGGGTTGGGGTTACGCCGTGTTCGCTGACGTCATCGAAGGCGCTGACGTGGTCGACAAGATCAAAGGCGTCGCCACCACGTCCAAGGCCGGTCACCAGGACGTGCCGGCCGAAGACGTGATCATCGAGAAAGCCGAGATCATTGAGTGATATTGCTGATCTCCGATCTGCACCTTGAAGAAGGACGCCCGGACATTACCCGGGCGTTTCTCGGTCTGCTGAATGGTCGCGCGCGCGAGGCTGAATCGCTGTACATCCTTGGGGATTTCTTCGAAGCCTGGATTGGCGATGACGCCATGTCGCCCTTTCAGCGCTCGATTTGCCAGGCGCTGCGTACGCTGAGCGACAGCGGCACGCAGGTGTTCCTGATGCATGGCAATCGCGACTTCATGATCGGTCAGGGTTTTTGCAAAGCGGCGGGCTGCACGCTGCTCAAGGACCCGAGCGTCGTGAATTTCAATGGCGAACCGGTGCTGCTGATGCACGGCGACAGCCTGTGTACGCGGGACGAAGCCTACATGCGGATGCGCCGTTACCTGCGCCATCCGCTGACGCTGTGGGTGCTGCGGCATCTGCCGTTGAGCACACGGCACAAGCTGGCGCGCAAGCTACGCAGCGAAAGCCGTGCGCAGACGCGGATGAAGGCCAGCGACATTGTCGACGTCACGCCGGACGAAGTGCCACGGGTGATGAACGAGTCTGGCGTGAAGACGCTGATTCATGGTCACACCCATCGGCCTGCGGTTCACGACCTTCAACTGGATGAGACCACGGCGGAGCGCATTGTGCTGGGGGATTGGGATCGTGAGGGGTGGTTACTGCAGATCGATGAGTCGGGCTTTCATCTGGAGTCGTTTGCATTTGAGCCAGAGCCGGGTTTGCCGGTAGGTCAGGACTGACCACGGATTATCGTCGGGAGTGAAACCTGTGGGAGTGAGCTTGCTCACGAATACGGTATTTCAGCCGCTGAAGATTTAGCGAATGTCCCGGCCTCTTCGTGAGCAAGCTCACTCCCACAAGTATTGTGTTTGACGCCGACAGCGCGGCGTCAATCAATGCCCTCCCCCAGGCGCCGCCTTCGCGGTAAACGGCGGTTTGGCCAGCCAGATAATCAAGATCAGCGACAGGAACACCCAGCCCATCATGTAGAAGTAGTCCACCGTGGACATCATGTACGCCTGGCTGGTGACCATCGAATCGAGCTGTGCATACGCCTGATTGCTCGCCCCACCCAGGGTCTCCAGCGCATGTCGCGTCGTCGGCTCGTAGGCGTTCACGCTTTCGCTCAGATAGGCGTGGTGCTGATCGGCGCGGCGGATCCAGATCCACGTGGTCAAGGAGGCCGCGAAGCTGCCCCCCAGGTTACGCAGGAAGGTCGCCAGCCCCGAGCCGTCGGCGATCTGCGACGGCGGCAGGTCGGAGAGCAGGATGCTCAAGGTCGGCATGAAGAACAGCGCAATCCCCGCGCCCATGAACAACTGCACCAGCGCGATGTGCTCGAAATCCACCTGACTGGTGAAACTTGCTCGCATGAAGCAACTCAGGCCAATCCCCAGAAACGCGAGCCCGGCGAGGAGGCGCAAGTCGAATTTATGCGCATAACGTCCCACGAAGGGCGACATCAATACTGGCAGCACCCCGAGTGGCGCCACCGCCAGCCCCGCATAGGTCGCCGTGTAACCCATCTGCGTTTGCAGCCACTGGGGCAGAATCAGGTTGATCCCGAAGAACCCCGCGTAGCCCGCCACCAGACAGATCGTCCCGTAGCGAAAGTTGCGAAACGCAAACAGCCGCAGGTTGACCACCGGGTGATCATCCGTCATTTCCCAGATGACAAATGCCGCCAGGCCAATGGCTGAAATCACCGAGCCGATGATGATGAAGTTCGACTCGAACCAGTCCAGGTCATTGCCTTTGTCGAGCACGATCTGCAGCGCGCCCACGCCGATGATCAGCGTAATAAGCCCCACGTAATCCATGGGCTGGCGGCTGGTGCTGACCGGCCGGGTAGCCATCTGCTGACGCACAACGAACGCCGCGAACAGTCCGATCGGCACGTTGATGAAAAAGATCCACGGCCAGCTGTAACTGTCGGTGATCCAGCCGCCGAGAATCGGCCCGGCAATCGGCGCCACGACCGTCACCATCGCCAGCAATGCCAATGCCATCCCCCGTTTCGCAGGGGGATAAACGGCGATCAGCAGCGTTTGCGTCATCGGGTACAACGGCCCGGCAACCATGCCCTGCAACACTCGAAAGCCCACCAGCTCAGGCATCGAGGTGGAAATGCCGCAGAGAAACGAGGCGGTGACGAACAGCAGCGTGGCCCACAGAAACAGCTTCACCTCGCCGAAGCGCCGGCTCAGCCAGCCGGTCAGCGGCAGCGCGATGGCGTTACTGACCGCGAACGAGGTGATGACCCACGTGCCCTGCTCCGAGCTCACGCCTAGGTTGCCGGAGATGGTCGGCAAGGCCACGTTGGCGATGGTCGTGTCGAGCACTTGCATGAAAGTCGCCAGCGACAGGCCGATGGTGGTCAGCAACAGGCTTGGCGGCGTAAAAGAAGCGGGAGCGTTCGTACTCATCGCGAATCCTTTGACACTCAAAGATCACCACGGCCTGTACACACAGGCCGTGGCAGATGGATTGGCGAATCAGCGCTGGGCTGTCTTGCCGCTGGTTGACGCGCTGTTCTCGTGGATCACGCGGGCGATCATCGTGTCGGCGTCGGCCAGTTGTTTGGCGTAGACATCGGTGGTGAACAGCGGCTGCTTCGGCGGTTGCTGCGCCAGCACCGGACCGCTCTGGTCGTGAAGGTTCACGTCAACGGTGGTCGACAGGCCGATGCGCAGCGGATGCTTGGCCAGCTCGTCGGCGTTGATGTGAATCCGCACCGGAATACGCTGGACGATCTTGATCCAGTTACCGGTGGCGTTCTGTGCGGGCAACAATGCAAACGCACTGCCGGTACCGGCGCCGACGCTGTCCACGGTGCCGCTGTATTTGACGTCGCCGCCGTACAGGTCGGCTTCGATGTCCACCGGCTGGCCGATGCGCATCTGGCCGAGCTGGGTTTCCTTGAAGTTGGCATCGATCCACAGCTGGTCGAGGGGGATCACCGCCATCAGCGCAGTGCCCGGCTGAACCCGCTGGCCCAGCTGCACGGTGCGCTTGGCGACGTAACCGGTGACCGGCGCGATCAGCGTGCTGCGTGCGTTGCTCAGGTAGGCCTGACGCAGTTGAGCGGCAGCGGCTTTGACGTCCGGGTGCGAGGACACCTGGGTGTCGTCCACCAGCGCAGTGCTGGTGGCCAGCTGCTGCTGGATGTTGGTCAACGCGTTCTGCGCGGTGGTCAGGTCATCCTTGGCGTGGGACAGCTCTTCCTGGGAAATCGCCCCGCCGGCCGCCAAGCTGCGACGACGGTTGTAGTTGTCCTGGGCTCTCTGCACTTCAGCGCGCTGGGCCGCCAGTTGCGCCTTCATGCCATCGACGTTGCTGTACAAGCCGCGCACCTGACGCACGACTTTCGCCAGATTGGCTTCGGCACTTTGCAGCGCCACTTCGGCGTCATTCGGGTCGAACTGCACCAGCACCTGCCCCTCGCGGACCAGATCGCCGTCGTCGGCGCCGATGCTGACCACGGTGCCGGTGACTTGGGGGGTGATCTCCACGACGTTGCCATTGACATAGGCATCGTCGGTGCTCTCGCTCCAGCGACCGTACATTTCGTACCAGGCCCAGACGCCAAGCACGCCAAGCACCACGATCAGCAGCAGGCCGAGCAACAGCAGCTTGCGCTTGCGCGGGTTCTTGGTCGGTTTGGTCTGCTCGGCGCCCTTGTCAGCGGCCTTGTCAGGCGCGGAGGCGTTGACGTCCTTTTCTTCGTTTGTAGCGTTGTTGTCGGTAGTGGCAGTGGCCATGACGATTACCTTAATGAGTCAGCGAAGCAGTTGACGGGACGACCGGGGCGGCGTTATCGCCGGGCTTGCTGTCTTCGATGCCTCCCCCGAGGGCCTGCATCAACTGGATCGAAAGATCGATTCGTTCCGCGTTGAGATCAGCCTGTTGGCGTTGCGATTGCAGCAGTTGTTGCTCGACGCTCAGCACGTCCAGGTAGTTGCCGATCCCCGAGGAGTAGCGCTGAACGACGGTGTCGTAGGATTTCTGAATCACGTCGGTCGCCTGCTGGCGAGCCTCGATCTGACGGCGGATGTCGCGCAACTGACCGATGCCATCGCTGACATCACCCAGCGCCCGGACCAGCGTCTTGTTGTACTGCGCCACGGCGAGGTCATAGTCGGCGTCCCGCGCATCCAGGTCGGCACGGCGACGGCCGCCGTCGAAGATCGGCAGCGACACCGTCGGCGCGACGTTGAAGAAGCGACTGGCCGAGCCGAACATCGCATCACCCAACAGCGACTCCACCCCTGCCGACGCGCTCAGGTTGAGGTTCGGGTAGAAGTTGGTCTTGCTGACGTCGATGTTTTTGCTCGCCGCTTCAACCCGCCAGCGCGCGGCTACCAGATCCGGGCGACGGCCCAGCAATTCCGCAGGCACCACCGAAGGCAGGGCCACGGCAGCAGGTTGCAGCACCGCAGGCCGACTCAGTTGTTCGCCGCGGTCCGGGCCTTTGCCCATCAGCACGGCCAGCTGGATCTTGGCGCTGCGCAGGCTTTTTTCCGCGTCCGCCAACGACTCGCGAGAGTTGGCTTCCAGGCTCTGGGTCTGTTCGTACTGGTACTCGCTGTCGATGCCCGACTTGAAGCGCCGCGAGCCCAGGTCAAGCAATTGACTTGTGCGTTTGAGGTCTTCAGCCGCCAGGTCACGGACGATGTAGGCCTGGCCCAGGTCGCTGTAAGCGCGGGCGACGTCGGCGGCCAGGGTCAATTGCGCTGCTTGCTGGTCGACTTCGCTGGCACGGGCCTGGCCCAACGCCGCTTCCCAGGCCGCACGCTGGCCGCCCCACAAGTCGAAGTTGTAATTGAAGCCGGCGCTCAGGCTGCGCAAGGTGCTGTAGCGGTCGCCCGCCCCGGTCGGGTCCTGATCGCGGGCCAGACGCGAACGGCTGACGCTGGCGTCGGCATCCACGGTCGGCATGCGTTCGGCGTCGGCGGCATAGGCCTGCGCGTTCGCCTGATGGGTCCGGGCGGCAGCGATCTGCATGTCCGGACTGTCGCGCAGTGCTTCGGTGATCAGGCTATTGAGTTGTGGATCGCCCAGGCTGGTCCACCAGTCGCGCTTCGGCCAGGCGGCCGGCGACAGGGTGATGCCATTGAGGCTTTGAGCGGTCTGCAGACTGTTGGCATCGATGCCGACGGCTTCGGTTTTCAGGCCTTTGGAACTGGCGCAACCGGCCAGCACCAGTGCCACGACTATCAGGCTCAGGGACGTGCGCAGGGTCGAGCCCCGCTGAAGGTGAGTGCTCATTGTTCGGCAATCCGGGCAATCGTGATGGGGTCGCCCGAGGCAACCAGAATTTTCGTCAGAATCTTTTCCAGGGCCAGCAGCTCGCTGTCTTCCAGTACGCCGACCATCTCGTTCATCGCGTGTGCGCCGATTTCCGGCAACAGGTCGGAGAGCGCCTTGCCTTCCTCGGTCAGCACCAGTTGCACCTGACGCCGATCGGATTCCGAGCGCGCGCGGGACAACAGGTTTTTCTGTTCCAGACGATCGAGCATGCGGGTCATCGAACCGCTGTCGAGGTTCAACATGCGGCAGATGTCGGCCGGGGTCTCAGCGCAGAAACGCGCGATCATCACCAGCACTTTGAACTGCTGCGCAGTGACGCCGTGGGGCTCGAGATGCCGGTCGAGGATGCGGTTTTTCAGTTGCTCAGTCCGGCCCAGCAACATGCCCAGCAGACTGTCGTGAAAATTTTCAGGAGTGAAATGCGCCATTGATAGCCACCCATTATCTGCTTAGGCAGTGAATGGAGGCGATCTTACTGCCTAGGCAGTAAACACACAATGAAACAATACTTAGGGTGCGCGAATTCGGACGAACGTAGTTCGCCTGCTGAATGGGTAGGTTTCTAGAGTGGCTTAGAGCGCCGGCACACCGCTGTGGAAGCGGAAATCTTCATCCGGGCTCAGGATCAGCTCGCGCTCGGCCAGGCGGATTTCTTCGATCTTGGCGTCGACGTCCGCTTCAGTGCCGTAGGTGTAGGCGAGTTTCAGGTAGTCCTGAAAATGCCGGGCTTCGGACTTGAGCAGGCTGGCGTAGAACTTCGACAGGTCTTCGTCCAGATGCGGCACCAGGGCGGCGAAGCGTTCGCACGAGCGCGCTTCGACGATGGCGCCGACGACCAGCGCGTCGGTCAGGCGATACGGGTTGTGGGTACGAACGAGTTTGCGCAGCGACCCGGCATAGCGCGCCGAGCTGATGTTGGCCATCGGAATGCCGCGCTTCTTGATGATGCCGATCACTTGTTCGAAGTGACGCAGCTCTTCGCGCGCCAGCCGGGACATCTTGGCCAGCAGGTCGAACTTGTCGTTGTACTGGAACATGAACTGAAACGCCGCGCCGGCGGCCTTCTTTTCATTGTTGGCGTGATCGATCAGCAGGATATCCAGATTCTGCAAGGCGGCCTGAACCCAACTGTCGGGCGTGGGGCAAAGCAGGAAAGCGTCGATTTCTGGATAGATCTGCATGGGTTCACGGATGGCTGGCTGGGCAAGGCGCAGCATTATACGGAGCCTGACGGGCAGAGCCAGCGTGCGCAGATGAAAAGCATGGATTGTCGGGACCGGGCGCGAGAATCAGGTCACGATCAAACCGCGCCCATCGCATCCTTGAGGAAGCCGGGCGCAATGTAGCGCTCGTAGTGCGCTTCGGAGAGGAGGAAGAATTCCCGATCAATGGCATCGCGCAGCTCAGGCAGCGACCAGTCGCGAAACTCCGGCAGCAGCACCATGCCGTAGGCGTCCAGCTGGTTGATCACCCTCGCGCCCCGGGCAATCAGCTGGTAGGCCCAGCAATATTCCGACTGATGGGGGACGAAACGGATTTTGCGTTGCTCCAGTTGCGACCGCAGCTTTGCCGGATCGAATACCTCGACTTTCCCGGCCATCACTTGCACCAGCAGCTGTTCCAGGCGCAGCCAGACAGCGCGCTTCGCGTCTTCGTCGTAGCCGTTCCAGTGGATCACTTCGTGGTGAAAGCGCTTGCATCCCCGGCACACGAGGTCGCCGTAGACGGTGGAGCACAGGCCCACGCAGGGCGTCTTGATGATTTGATTGGGCATGGCAAGGGAACACGACGGCGAACGAAACAAGCCGGCATGTTAGCCCTTTGTCTAACGAGGTACACCCTTCAACCTGTAGGGGCTAACTTACCTTCAGCGGTTTTTTACCGTAGAATCACCGGGCCTTTTAAGGCGCCAATGTCCGTTGGAAGCTGTTTTCAAAGCGTCACGAGCACAGTCAGGGCTTTTTACGATAAGCCGGCGAGCCACTTATCGTACAAAGCCCGCCCCGCAGTCCGGTTTGACGCGAGTCCCTCGCGTCCCCTCCCCGACCGATCATGCAGGCGTAAAACTTTGAAAACAGCTTCTGTTGGAGATCGTCAGCTTCCTGCCAAGAAACCTTAAAAAGTTCGAGAGCGCCGATGCGGACCTTCTCTGGATGAGCGTCCCGGACACCCATTTGGGACCACTGATGAGGGTAATACTGTGCTTGAAGCCTACCGTAAACACATCGAAGAGCGTGCCGCCCAGGGTATCGTGCCCCAGCCGCTTAACGCCGAACAAACTGCAGGCCTGGTCGAGCTGCTGAAAAACCCACCGGCTGGCGAAGAAGCTTTCCTGCTTGACCTGATCACCAATCGCGTTCCACCGGGCGTTGACGAAGCTGCCTACGTCAAAGCCGGTTTCCTTTCTGCCCTGGCCAAGGGCGAAGTTCATTCCCCTCTGCTGGACAAGAAGCGCGCCGTCGAACTGCTCGGCACCATGCAGGGCGGCTACAACATCGTGACCATGGTTGATCTGCTGGACGACGCCGAGCTGGCACCTGTCGCTGCAGAGCAACTGAAGCACACCCTGCTGATGTTCGATGCCTTCCACGACGTCGCTGAAAAAGCCAAGAACGGCAACGCACACGCCAAGGGCGTGCTGCAGTCCTGGGCTGACGGCGAGTGGTTCCAGAAGCGTCCGACCCTGGCCGAAAAGATCAGCCTGCGCGTCTTCAAGGTCACCGGCGAAACCAACACCGACGACCTGTCGCCTGCGCCTGACGCCTGGTCCCGCCCGGACATCCCGCTGCACGCCCTGGCCATGCTGAAAATGGCCCGCGACGGCATCGTCCCTGACGTGCAAGGCTCCATCGGTCCGATGAAGCAGATCGAAGATATGCGCAGCCAGGGTTTCCCTATCGCCTACGTCGGTGACGTGGTCGGTACCGGTTCCTCGCGTAAATCGGCCACCAACTCGGTGCTGTGGTTCTTCGGCGACGACATCCCGAACGTGCCGAACAAGCGCGCTGGCGGCTTCTGCTTCGGCAGCAAGATCGCACCGATCTTCTACAACACCATGGAAGATGCGGGCGCCCTGCCGATCGAGTTCGACGTATCGAACATCAACATGGGCGACGTCATCGACGTTTACCCGTATGCCGGCAAAGTCACCAAACATGGCACCGACGAAGTCCTGGCGACCTTCGAACTGAAGACGCCTGTGCTGCTTGACGAAGTCCGCGCTGGCGGCCGTATTCCGCTGATCATCGGCCGTGGCCTGACCGGCAAGGCCCGCACCGAACTGGGCCTGCCGCCTTCGACGCTGTTCAAGCTGCCTGACGTTCCCGCTGCCAGCACCAAGGGCTTCACCCTGGCGCAGAAGATGGTCGGCAAGGCCTGCGGCACCGACGGTATCCGTCCGGGCACTTACTGCGAGCCGAAGATGACCACCGTCGGTTCTCAGGACACCACCGGTCCCATGACCCGTGACGAACTGAAAGACCTGGCGTGCCTGGGCTTCTCCACCGATCTGGTGATGCAGTCGTTCTGCCACACCGCGGCGTATCCGAAGCCGATCGACGTCAAGACTCACCACACGCTGCCTGACTTCATCATGACCCGTGGCGGCGTTTCCCTGCGTCCGGGCGACGGCATCATCCACAGCTGGCTGAACCGCATGCTGCTGCCGGACACCGTCGGCACCGGTGGCGACTCCCACACCCGTTTCCCGATCGGTATCTCGTTCCCGGCCGGTTCCGGTCTGGTCGCGTTCGCCGCTGCCACTGGCGTCATGCCGCTGGACATGCCGGAGTCGATCCTGGTTCGTTTCAAGGGCAAGCTGCAACCGGGCGTCACCCTGCGCGACCTGGTTCATGCGATTCCGTACTACGCCATTCAGAAAGGCCTGCTGACGGTCGAGAAGAAGGGCAAGAAGAACACGTTCTCCGGTCGCATTCTGGAGATCGAAGGTCTGGAAACCCTGACCGTCGAACAGGCTTTCGAACTGTCCGACGCTTCGGCCGAACGCTCTGCCGCCGGTTGCACCATCAAGCTGTCGAAAGAGTCGATCGCCGAGTACCTGAAGTCGAACATCACCCTGCTGCGCTGGATGATCGGCGAAGGCTACGGCGACCCGCGTACCCTGGAGCGTCGTGCTCAGGCGATGGAAGCCTGGGTGGCCAACCCAGAACTGCTGGAAGCCGATGCTGACGCGGAATACGCCGAGATCATCGAGATCGATCTGGCCGATGTGAAAGAGCCTGTACTCTGCGCGCCGAACGACCCGGACGATGCCCGTCTGTTGTCGAGCGTCGCTGGCGAGAAGATCGACGAGGTGTTCATCGGTTCGTGCATGACCAACATCGGCCACTTCCGCGCCGCCGGCAAGTTGCTGGAGCAGGTGAAGGGTCAGTTGCCGACGCGTCTGTGGCTGTCGCCGCCGACGAAGATGGATGCTCATCAGTTGACCGAGGAAGGTTACTACGGCATTTACGGCAAGGCTGGCGCGCGCATGGAGATGCCGGGCTGTTCGCTGTGCATGGGTAACCAGGCGCGTGTTGAGCCGAATTCGACAGTGGTGTCGACGTCGACTCGTAACTTCCCGAACCGTTTGGGTGATGGGGCGAACGTGTACCTGGCGTCGGCTGAGTTGGCGTCGGTGGCGTCGATTCTGGGTCGTCTGCCGACGGTCGAGGAGTATATGGAGTACGCGGGCAAGATCGACAGTATGGCTGCCGATGTTTACCGTTACTTGAGCTTCGATCAGATCGCGGAATTCCGTGAGGCTGCAGCAAACGCTAATATCCCGGTTGTTCAGGCTTAATAGCTGAGACCGTGTTGAGAGAACCCCGCTTCGGCGGGGTTTTTTTTGTTTTGAAGATCAAGGGCGTCTGCCTGGGGGCAGACGTTTCGCCTTCGGCGAGTTACTTGGAAAAGTCGAAAGTCGCACCATCCCCAAGTAACCAAGGGTGCTTGCTCCTGGTTGGGCCCGACTTCGTCGGGTTCCTTCACTCCGACGATGCTCCGTGGGCCAGCGCCGAACGGACATCCATGTCCTGACGGCGCTCTCGCCGCATCCATGCGGCTCGGCCCACTGCGCATCGTCTACGTTCAGCCTGCACCCAAGTCGCGTTTGACGGTGTCTGAACTTTTTGCGTAGGAAGATCAAAAGCGCAAAGCAGATCAAAAGCAGATCAAAAGCTTCCCGGCTAAAGCCGGTCCTACTGATGGTATGCGATGCTTTTTTGTAGGACTGGCTTTAGCCGGGAAGGCGGTCCCACTGGCTGCATGCGTTGCTTTTAGTGGGACCGGCTTTAGCCGGGAAGGCGCCAGTTCAAGCGGGCGAAGGCCGATGAAGCGACGCCGTCCCCGTGGGAGCGAGCTTGCTCGCGAATGCTGTTGATCGTGCGCGGGGGTAGCCGTAGCCAGGTCCGCCGTCAGCCGCTTAGACTGTCCCCTCTTTCTGTTTTCAAAGGACGAATCCAGTGAATGTTGCTGTTGATCAGGTGGTGATCCATCGTTTTACCGATGCCCATATCGAGGGTGTCACTGCGCTGTATAACGACCCCAGTGTGTGTCGTCAGGTGCTTCAGATGCCGTATCAGTCGGCCGATGTCTGGCGCAAACGGCTGGCGGGGGCCGATGACCGTTCGGTGAAGCTGGTCGCTTTGCACCAAGGTCAGGTGATCGGCAACATCGGTCTGGAACAATACGCGCGCATTCGCCAGCGCCATGTCGGCGCCATCGGCATGGGCGTGGCGGCGGGGTGGCAGGGCAAAGGGGTGGGGTCGCGGCTGATGGCCGCCGTACTGGAAGTCGCGGACAACTGGATGAACCTGCACCGGGTTGAACTCACCGTGTTTGCCGATAACGAAGCCGCCCTGGCGCTGTACCGCAAATTCGGCTTCGAAACCGAAGGCCGCCTGCGCGACTACGCCATACGCGACGGCGTCCTCGTCGACGCCATCAGCATGGCGCGATTGAAATAACCGCTCAGCCCATTGGAACAGCGACGCAGAGCGTCACAGGCTGCATTCCCACGCGGAGCGTGGGCACGATCATCAGGGTACATTCCGCGAAAGGGATGGTGCTCACACCGGCCCCTTCCCGGCTAAAGCCGGTCCTACAATTTGAAACGCGCGCGGTCAGTAGGACCGGCTTCAGCCGGGAAGCTGTTGATCTGCCTTGCTTTTGATCTTTGAACACAAACAGTCCAGACACCGCCAGACGCGACTTGGGTGCAGGCTGAACGCAGGTCTCGCGCAGTGGGCCGAGCCGCATGGATGCGGCGAGAGCTGCCCCCGCCATGGATGGCGGATGGCAGCGGGCCCACGGAGCGAGGCCGGAGTGAAGGAACCCGACGAAGGAGGGCCCAACCAGGAGCAAGCACCCTTGGTTACTTGGGGTGCTTTTCCGTAACTGGGGGTGTCAGAAATTTTGTGTTCGGGCATAACATGAGTAAGAGGTGCATGTATGCCAACCAAAAAGAAACCTGCGTTACGCGAGCTACCCAAAATCCCTAAAGAGCTGC